>NZ_JAHPRP010000019.1:0-27655 GCF_025513915.1 Acinetobacter sp. WU_MDCI_Abxb74 | reverse complement strand
GCAATCTACTCAATTCCAAGTAACTGTTTTTCAACAAGTTTCTATCTGCATCACCGCCGATGGATGTGCATTATAGAGGATTAACTTTCCTTTGCAAGGGGTATTTCAGCCTTTTTCTATCGAGTGCCGTTTTTTTCTTCTATTTTACGAAAAAAGTCATATATATGCCTTTTTTTTAGGCAGTTCAGTCAACGTTAGATGAGATATTAAACTTTTTTTAGTTTATCAACTTCATGTAGAATAGATTATTCGTGCAATAGTTTGGCATTAACTCACCATGTGGCAGTTCGCTAAAAAAGTATTTGTTTGCATACTTGTAGTGTTTGCTACGAGTGGGCCTTGTTATGCCAATTCAAAACATAACTTCTATGTGCTTACTTTATCTATTCTAAGCTATAGTAAGTGGGAGAATGTAAATACTCCTACTCTTTGTGTTATTGATAATCCCTCCATTACATCTACCTTTCAATCTTATATCCAGCAAATGTCTTATAATTATCGTGTTCAAACTGTAAACGCGAAAGATTTTGCTCGGTCACATTGTCAGGCAGTTTATTTTTCTACTACTTCTCCACAGCAACAACAAAGCCTTATTCAGAACTATCCTTATCGTTCTTTACTTTCTTTAAGTATTAATAATTCAGAATGTGAAATAGGAAGTATCTTTTGTTTATACAATCAAAATAATTACACTACCTTTAAAGTTAACTTAGATGCTTTAAGTCACTCCAAAGTTCATATTGATCCAAGAGTATTGCTCTTGGCTAAGAATGCGGAGTAAGGATCATGATATCAAAGTTGTATCAGTCCACTTCATTGCATGCTTTATTTAGAAAATCTCAATTTACTATTTTTGCAATTACTTTCTTTATCTGCTCTTTTACGTTTGTATCGATTTCTGTTTTTACAATGGAAACTTACGCCAAACAAAATTTGCAATTGCTCAGCCATACTCTGCTAGAGCGTATTCAGCCCGCAGTTGTATTTAATGATAAAATTACGATAGAGCAAATTTTGAATGAATACACCAATGATCATTCAATTCGTACTATTCATATTTATGATTCAGAACATCATTTAATTGCACAAAGTTTTAAATTATCAAGTCAAACCTCAATTTTGGAGGGTTGGTTTGATCATTGGTTTTTAAATGAGCCCGTTCATCTTACAATTTATCATCACGAACAAAATGTAGGTGAATTAACACTTTTTGGTAGTTCAGAAAAAATATTGCAGTTCCTCAAAATGATTATCGTAGGACTTGCAATTGCAATGTTGTTTATTGTTTGCGCTTTGTGGTGGTCAGTAAACTTAACTTATCGCCAAATTATGCAGGCGATTTATCCACTTACCAATATTGCTCAAATTGTAAGTGAACAAAAAGCTTATAATCTTCGTTTTCCTTATAACCGAATTAAAGAATTTCAAGATTTAAATACTGTTTTTAATGAGTTACTTGAAGAAATTCAGATATGGGACAATCAATTACAAAAAGAAAATCGTAAATTATCATTTCAGGCTCATCACGATCAGCTTACATTATTACCGAATAGACATTATTTTTATCAAGTTCTATTAGATATGTTTGAAGATAAGGGATTTGATAACAAGTCTGCTTTATTGTTTCTAGATAACAATAACTTCAAAGCGATTAATGACCAGTTTGGACATTTGGCTGGAGATGAAGTTTTAAAAGAAATGGCCAACCGCTTGCAAACCCGTTTACGCCATCAAGATTTTATTGCACGTTTAGGTGGTGATGAATTTGCCGTCATTTTGCATTCCATTAGCCATGCTGATCATTTAATATCTATTGCTGAAAATTTACTCGAAAGCTGTAAAGAACCTTTGCAGCTAAATGGACAAACCATTTATTTCAGTTTTAGTGTAGGTATTGCTTTATCACAATTTGCATCTAGCCCCGAAGATTTCATTATGCAAGCAGATCAAGCAATGTATAAGGCTAAAAATTCGGATGAACACTGGTTTATCTATAAACCTGAAAATTAAATTTAGGCTAATCTATGAATACAAGATCTTTAAAACTCTCCTTTATTGCATTGCTATGCATTACTCTTGCAGGGTGCCTGAGTTTTGGTCCATTAAAATATCGTCAGGTAAAATTGCTTAAGAAAGAAGGTTTTGTTCTTACTGATGAAGGATGGACACTGGGTTTACCAGAACGTTTGTTATTTGACTTTAATAATGCAGAGTTAAAACAGAGCCATGAAGCTGAGTTAACACGTCTAGCAAATCAATTGAATAAATATGATTTAAATAAATTGAAAATTGTTGGGCACACTGATGATGTTGGCGATGCAACTTATAATCAAAAGCTATCTGAAGAGCGTGCACAAAGCGTGGCAAACCTTTTCTTAGCTCGCGGATTTAAAAAAGAAAATATCTATGTGATTGGACGTGGTTCAACTCAGCCTTATGTCCCAAATACAACCAATGAAAATCGTGCGATTAATCGACGTGTTGCTATTGTCGTTATTCCATAATTTTCAATTTATAAAAAAGCCAATCCTTTGTGATTGGCTTTTTTATTTTAAACTAACTCAATAATATCAATGGTTGGCGGCACTCTAAAACGTAAAGGAATTCCGACCATTCCTGTGCCAACTGTAACAAAGACATCGGCATATTCGTGGGAATAAAGCCCTCTTTTATGCCCTAAAATTGATACTTTTTTCATAATATAGTTAGTTAGCCATGGAAGCTCCACCTGCCCACCATGCGTATGCCCAGATAGCATTAATGGACGATTTGGCAATTTAGGCACCATATCTACTGTATCAGGATTATGAGAAAGGATTAACCAAGGTTTATCTTGGGGTAAATCTGGCATGGAACGCATATCGGTTTTTCCAGCCCAGAGATCGCCAATGCCAATCAGACGGAATTCTTCAAAATCAACTATTTTGCCTTCAATATCGACAACTTCATTATAAAACAAGGCATCTTTTAACAATTGTTGAATAGGTGGTCCTGGATATTGCTCATCATGGTTTCCAGGAACAGAGTAAACAGGCGCCTGAATTTCTTTTAAAACACTCAATTCTTGAATTAATCTGTCTTCTGGTTCATATGTCCAATCACCTGCCACAACCACTAAATCAGGTTGCTGCTCATTTAATTTTCTAACTATCGTTTTGAGTTGGCGCTCATGCCCTGAAAATAAACCAATATGTAAATCAGCAATTAAGGCTACCTTTACAGGTTTATTAAAACTACGATCTGGATTTAACCGATATTGATGAGTATCGACACGTACTAGATGAGGTTCAATAAATCGAGCGTAAATTAAAACACCACTTAAGAAAAAGATAAAAATACCTTGGTGAATTGAATAGTAACCAATCCAGGCAGCATATAAATTAAAAAACCAGAGAGGAATAAGTAGATAAGAGAGATAAAATGCGAGTAAATGGACAAAAGCTTTAAATGGATGAATCGTCTCGGTTCGAGATTGATGAATCCAAGCTTCAGAAATTCCCCATAAAGCAAGTATTGAAAAAATAAAGTAAAAACAAAAGATGATTGAATTTGGGTTCCACATTACGATTCTCGACTTATCTTATATTGATTGCTAGTAATCAAATTCAATATTTATCTTTCAATATGCACGAACTATACTCTAGCTCACGTTATCGTATGTACTGATTATGGCACAATCCTTTCGATCCAAACAGCTTCAAACGAATCAACAAGCTAATGGCTTTTTGATAAAAGCTTCTTTAGTCCTATGTTCTAGTTTTGCTGTGGGTTTGACAGGATGTAGTACTCTGCCAAAACATAGTGTTGAGCCAGTACAATATGCAAAAGATATTGATACTTCTCAGACCTCACTTGCCAAACTGATTACTCCCTTACGTCAGCAGAATCCCAAGCTAACGGGTTACCATGTCTTAAATGATCCCTTGGAGGCTCTAGCAGCCCGCCTAAGATTAATTGATAAAGCTGAAAAAACGTTAGATTTACAATATTACATTTGGGACAATGACAAAGTTGGTGCTTTAGCCTTGCACGCGATTATTCGGGCAGCTGATCGTGGTGTAAAAGTTCGACTTCTTATTGATGACAATAATGCAAAAAAAATAGAAGGGATTTTACTCGCCCTTTCTCAGCATAAAAATATTGAAGTGAAGCTTTTTAACCCATACCGTTTTCGTAAATATCGTGCGATGGATATGGTTCTTGACTTAAAACGTATCAATCGTCGCATGCATAATAAAAGTTTTATTGCCGACAATGAGGTTGCTCTTATTGGCGGACGTAACATGACAAATCAATATTACAACGTAAGTGATAGTTATCAATTCTCTGATGTCGATGTGATGTTAGTTGGTGCTGCTGTTGATGACATTGTGAATTCATTTGATGATTACTGGAATCATGAATATGCATATTCAGTTCAAAGTATTGTAAGTCCAGAGCAACATCGTCTACGTTATGAAGGATTAAAAGAGCAACTCGAAGCTCACTACCAACAGGCGACAGTTCAAAACTTTCTAAACTTAACCGCAAAATCACATGCATTTGATGAATGGTTAAATCGCAATATTCAATTCGACTGGGTCAAAGCAGAAGTTGTAAAAGACTCGCCTGATAAAATCAAGTCAAAGGCTAAAAAAGAAGAACACCTAAATTTCCAGTTAATTAACCATTTAGAAAAACCAGAAAGTAACGTTGACTTAATTTCAGCTTATTTTATTCCAGAGAAGCAAGGCGCCAAGATTTTAAGTACTCTTGCTAAAGAAGGTGTTGAAGTGCGAGTTTTAACTAACTCGTTTAAAGCGAATGACGTTGCCGTTGTTCATGCCTTTTATGGGAAGTACCGTAAAGAACTTCTTAAAAACGGCGTACAACTTTATGAGTTTTTACCGACACCCGATAAAAGAGATTTAAATAAAAATACAGATGAGCTTGCAACTAAAGCGAAAGTGAACATGAAAGGATTAAGTCGCTCAAGTTTGCATACTAAACTTATGGCATTAGATGAGCAGGTTTTTATTGGTTCATTTAATTTTGATCCGCGCTCAGCTTATTTGAATACTGAAATTGGCGTAATTTTAGATAGCCCATCGTTGGCTAAGACAATTCACCATACGATGGACGAAAATTTAAATAAATATGCCTATAAGCTAAAGCTAGATCCTAATAATCATATTTATTGGCAGCAAGAAACTCCAAACGGTCCTTTAATTTATAAACAGGAACCAGAGATGAAATGGTGGCAAAAAGCAGGCATAAAATTTCTTTCATGGCTGCCACTTGAAGGATTTATGTAATTAACTTTTTGGCTTAAGTACTTTCTGATGTAGTTGAGCCAAACCTTCTACCATTTTTTCTTGAACTTCGCGCGTTAAACTTTTCACGTCGTGCCCTTCTACAGGAATTGGAGGTAACGTTAGTAAATGAGCTGTTACTTTCGGCATTTCAAGTACACGTTGAATATGTTCAGCAAATGTCATCTCACCAATGAAAGGGGCAACTGTATCTAATTGCCCATGACGGTTTACATAACAAATCAAACATACTTGCACTGGGCGTTGAGCCTCAATAGCAGCTCCGAGTAAACGACCATGTACTTTCTTAACAGAATGCCCATCTGTAGTAGTCGCTTCAGGGAAAAATAGTACAGGAATATTTTGTTTTAAAAATTCGGTAATTTGCTCACGGATTCTAACTGAATCCCCCGACCCACGCTTAATAAATAAAGTTCCACCACCTTTAGCCAGATTCCCTAAAATGGGCCAATTTTCAATTTCGGCTTTAGCAAGAAAGAAAACTCGAGCCCCCGAACCTAAAACAGCAACATCTAGCCAGGAAATATGATTACTTACCCAAAGGGCAGGTTCTCTAGGAATTGTTCCGTGTACTTCTACGTCTAAGTTAAAAACCTGACATAAACGGCGGCAAAAATATTGAACATAGCGTGTATTGACCGGATTATTAGGATCTTTATAAAGGCCATGTCGATAAACTAAATAAAAACCTTCACTAATTGCAGCCGTGGCAGAAGTGACTTTTTTTCCGTATAAACCTATTTTTGATAATTTCTTTAACGTTGAATTAACTATACTTTGCGTTTGAGCCATAAAATTTCACTAACGATCAATCATTGTTATACCCATCTCGAGCATTCTATACGTTTCAGAATAAACTTGCATTGATGATAGAGAACGGGAAATAAAATAAATTCAAACATCTCTAATTACATTTAACTAATCTAAAGGATAAGAACAAACGCTTTCCCCTTTTGCTTAAGTTTCATCTAGAATAAAGTTTTCCCATTTTCAGGATTTATAGCCACGTGGAATATGTTGATCGGCATCAAGGCGGTGAACGCACAATTTTAGTGAGTGTTTCTGTACAATTATTAGATGATCTGGATGCCGAAGAGTTTGCTCTACTTGCACAGTCTGCTGGTGCAGATATCCTTGAACATATTAAAGTTCAGCGAAATAAGCCCAATCCTAAATTTTTTATTGGCTCAGGAAAAGTCGAAGAAATTGCCGAGCGAGTTCAGGAATTAGAAGCAAGTCTGGTGATTTTTGACCATGCCTTGTCACCCGCTCAAGAACGAAATTTAGAAAGAATATTAAAATGCCGAGTTATTGACCGTACAGGATTAATTTTAGATATTTTTGCGCTGCGTGCTCGTACGCATGAAGGTAAATTACAAGTCGAACTTGCTCAGCTTAAGCATTTATCTACGCGTCTTATTCGTGGTTGGTCTGCCGACTTTGAACAGCAAAAAGGTGGTATTGGCTTACGTGGTCCTGGTGAAACACAACTGGAAACAGATCGTCGCCTCATTCGTGTCCGTATTGCCCAATTAAAAGATAAATTAGAAAAAGTACATCAAACCCGTATACAAGGGCGTGCTGCAAGACAAAAGGCAGCCATTCCAACTGTGTCACTCGTTGGTTATACCAATGCTGGAAAATCAACTCTATTTAATATTTTAGCGAAAAGTGATGTCTACGCAGCCGACCAACTCTTTGCGACACTCGATCCGACATTACGCCGTTTAGAATGGGATGGTATCGGTACTGTCGTGTTAGCAGATACAGTAGGTTTTGTACGAAACTTACAGCATGATTTGGTTGAATCATTCAAGGCAACACTTGAAGAAACACTAGAAGCCACACTTTTATTGCATGTAATTGATAGTAATAGCCACGACATGCTTGATCAAATTGAAGCAGTTGAAGGTGTATTAAAAGAAATTGGTGCAGATGCTCCAGTACTTCGGGTGTACAACAAAATTGACCTGAGTGGTGAAGAGGCCAAAATTATTTATGCCGAGCCACATGTCCCAGATCGAGTTTATGTTTCAGCTCATGCTGGCCTTGGTCTAGAATTACTTCAACAAGCAGTACAAGAATGTTTAATGGGCCAAATTCAACATTTTTCACTGACTCTTAAACCGGCTTATGGCAAATTTCGCACCCAACTTTATGCCTTAAATGTGATTGAGTCTGAACATTATGATGATGCAGGCTTATTACATATTGATGTGAAGATTGCACCACATAAGCTAGAAAAGCTTATTCGCCAAGCAAAACTGCCCTTGGAAGAAATCTTGGGAGAACGTGCTAGTCAATTTAGCCGTCCCTTGGAAGAGTTTGAAATCAAGGGTCAGATCAGTTAAAACTTGATAAGTAAACTTTTAGAGATAAAAAATATGGATAAGATCAGAAGTATAGACTGGACAGCATGGGTAGTAACTTTACTGCTCATTATTGGTTTTCGTGAAGGCTCTGTCATCGTCATGCGTGCTTTTGGTCATCCAGAATTAGGTAATCTGGTCGGCTTAATCAGCTTACTCACTATTTTGATTCTCTGGAGAAAGTTCAAAAAAATCCCTCTTCGGATAGTCGATACCAATAATAAAATTATGAAAGAAAGTGGATTTGCTTTTTTACCCGTTTGTGCTGGCTCCTTAATTATGTTGGTGCATATGGGTAAAGAAATTCCATTATTCCTTTTTGTTTTAGTGGTCAGTACCCTTATACCTTTGTGGGTCTATGCAAAAATGGCAAAACGTTGGCTATAAGGAGAATAAAATGTTTACGATTTTCTATGGTTTTTTAATCACATTAATTGGTTATCTGTGTGCAAAACCTTTGAACCGACGTTTTCCACAAGTTCCACTTTTAGTTTTCGGCATGTTCATTGTGATTGGGTTACTTTCAGTTTTACAAGTCCCTTATGAACAATATCGTCTTTATGTAAATGAGTTATTTAGCCATTTATTGGGGTATGTGACTGTAGCCTTAGCCATTCCTTTAGCTGCAATGCGTTACGATGACCTTCCAATTAAATCAGTGATTGGTATTTTACTTTTTGCAAGTATAAGCGCGGTTGCTTTGCCTATGGGCCTCGCTTATTTGTTGCATATGTCGGAACCTACCATTCTTGCATTTGCAACACGTGCAGTAACTACCCCAATTGCCCTAAATATCGCAACGTTATTGCATGCTCCTGAAACGCTGGTGACCCTTATTGTTATTTTATCTGGTGTTATTGGAGCGGCATTTTCACCATTTTTACTTAAGCATATTCATGATGAAAGAGCATCAGGCTTAGCCTTAGGTTTAGCTGCGCATGCCATAGGAACAGCTCAAGCTTGGCAGCGCGGACCAGTTGCGGGTCGCTACGCTGCATTTGGTATGGCTTTGAACGGCGTATTTACTGCAATTTGGCTACCTACATTAATGTTGTCACTCGGAACACCATAATTAATAAGTCTATTAAATAAACATTGAACGGTATATAAATTCGAAATAAGATGACCTTTCAATGTTAAAAGGATTTTTAATGATGGGGAAAATTTTTATTGGAGCTTTGCTCTTACTGGGGATTAATACTGCTACATTTGCAGCAGACATTACAGGTCTTTGGCAAACGATTGATGATAAGACTGGTGCGCCCAAAGCACAGGTAGAAATACGAAAAGAAGCAAATGGGACATATGCTGGAAAGATTATCAAAGTTACACCACGTCCAGGTTATACGCCTAAAGAAATTTGTGATAACTGCCCTGCGCCATATACCAATAAACCTATTTTAGGTTTGGATATTGCAACTGGCTTAAAAAAGACAGATGAGCTTAATTATACAGGTGGGAAAATTTTAGATCCGAATACGGGCAAAGTTTATGGGCTTAAAGCAAAACTTAGCGCAACTGGTAAACGTCTTCATATGCGTGGATATCTTGGCGTTTCAGCATTAGGCCGAAACCAAATTTGGTTACGCTTAGAATAAAATTTAAAAATAAAAAAAGCCGCTTATGCGGCTTTTTTATTTTAACTTAGGTACAACCCTCATCTTGCGCTCGTGAAAAGCATTGCTTTCCCTATACTTGCACAGGATTTTCGACAGCAAAGATTTCTTTATCTTCAAGGCGATAAGCCATTAATTTTCGGCCCCAAACACAGCCGCCATCAATATTCTGGGTTTGCTCATTAATACTTCTACCTTCTAGCGCAGCCCAATGACCAAAAATAATCTGATGAGTCTGAGCAGCTTTACTTGAAAATTCGAACCAAGGTAAATAGCCTTCTGGCATTGGCGCATCCAGAGCATCTTTAAAACTGAACTCTAAAGCCCCTTCTGCATTGGTTAAACGCATGCGGGTCAAATAATTGGTAATACAACGTAACCGCGCAGAACCCGTTAAGTTGTCTTCCCACAAATCTGGTTTTGAGCCATACATTTCTGCTAAAAAAGCATCCAATACAGTTAAATCTTCGTTTGCGAGTACCGCTTCAACTTCTTTTGCCAAAGTAGCAGTTTTTTGTGCATCCCAAATACAAGGTATGCCTGCATGAGTAAGAATTGTGTGCTCGTTTGGAAATAAACATAATGGCTGTTTACGCAACCAGTCAATTAACTCATCGCCATCAATTGCATCAATAACATCCTGCGTGCGATCTTTTTCTTTAATCTCTTTTAAACCACGCGCGCCAGCAATTAAAGTCAGATCATGATTTCCAAGAACCGTTGCGGCAGCGCCACGATCAGCAAGTTTTTTAACAAAACGTAAGGCACCCACTGAGTTTTCGCCACGAGCGACCAAATCACCCGCAAACCATAAAAAATCTTGGTCTGGATCAAAACGTATTTCTTTAAGTAAGGCTTTCAGAGCTTCGAAACACCCTTGTACATCGCCAATCACATAATTAAAACGTTTAGTCATTTATGTCACCATTTGATCGGCTAAAGCAACAAATTGAGTCAATGTTAAAGTTTCTGGGCGAGCCATCGGATCAACGCCTGCTTTTTCAAAGCCATCTTCAGCGATCATACCTTTAAGGCTATTTCTTAGTGTTTTACGGCGTTGGGTAAATACATGACCAACTAAGCGAGCTAAAGCTTTTTCATCTTTTGCAACAATTGGTTTTTGTTCATATGGAACAAGGCGGAAAACAGCACTCGTTACTTTAGGGGGTGGGTTAAATGCACCAGCTGGCACTTCAAATAAAAAGGTAGGTTGGCAATAATACTGAATCATTACCGACAAGCGCCCATATTCTTTTGTGTTTGGTTCGGCAGTAATACGGTCAACCACCTCTTTTTGGAGCATAAAGTGCATGTCTTTAACTTTACTGCCAAATTCCAAGAGATGAAAAAGTAATGGGGTTGAAATGTTATAAGGTAAATTACCAACCACACGTAATGGTCGACCATCTTTTACCAGTTCGCTAAAATCATATTTTAATGCATCAGCTTCTATAATCGTTAAACGTTCAGGATGTGGAACGCGTTCTGGTAAGCCTGCAGCTAAATCACGATCTAGCTCAACAACTGTTAATGCATCACACTCTCCAATTAAAGGAGAAGTTAAAGCAGCCAAACCAGGTCCAATTTCGACAACATTTTCACCTGCACGCGGATTCACCGAGCGCACGATTTTGGCAATGACTCGCTGATCATGTAAGAAGTTTTGACCAAAACGTTTACGAGCTTTATGCCCTTCATCTTTCGGGTTTAGGGCATTAATTTGATACATAGAACATTTCCAACATGAAAAATTTAGCTCGCTGCCAAAGATAAAGCTAAATCGACAGCGACATTTAAACTTGAGCTTTTTGCCAAACCGGTCCCGGCCAAAGACAATGCCGTGCCATGATCGACCGAAGTTCGGATGAACGGCAAACCCAATGTAATATTGATGGCCTCACCAAACCCTTGTGATTTTAACACAGGTAGACCTTGATCATGGTACATGGCAAGTACAGCATCGGCATTTTTAAGATGCTCAGGGGTAAATAAGGTATCAGCAGGCAAGCTTAGACTCATTTTAATTCCTTGCGCCCGATAAGTTTCGAGCACCGGATTAATGGTCTCAATCTCTTCGCGTCCCAAATAGCCATCTTCACCCGCATGAGGATTTAAGCCACACACTAATATGCGCGGATCTGTAATTTTAAATTTAGTTTTTAAATCATGTATTAAAATACCAATGACCTGATGCAAACGCTCTTTAGTAATTGCATCGGCAACATCTCTTAAGGGCAAATGTGTAGTCGCTAAGGCAACACGCAAAGTTTTGGTTGCAAGCATCATGACGACGCGCTCTACCCCTGCAAATTCTTGATAATATTCAGTGTGGCCACTAAACAAAATACCTGCATCATTAATGACCGACTTTTGCACAGGAGCAGTGGCTACACCCACACTTTTACCAGACATTGCATAATCAGCTGAACGGCGTAATTGTTCTAATACATAAGCCGCATTAGCTGAGTTTAATTGCCCATCAACAACCACCGTTTCTAAAGGTATATGCTCTATATAAAGTTCACCTGAAGACGACGATTCAGCTTGCCCCGTATATTCTAAAAATTGAATATCTATCCCAAGTTTTCGGGCACGTTGTTCTAATAAATTTCGGTCACCCAAAATAACAAGTGGGCGTTCATCAACTCGCTTAGCTAAGCTCAAGCAAATATCTGGACCAATACCAGCCGGCTCACCGGAAGTGACATATAAAGGCAGCACAATCACCCCAGACACATAACGAAAATTTGTTTGATTTTAACATATCCCGCATTCATCAGTTTATGGATTAAATTATATGGCTTAAACTGGATTTTTCTTGTGACTTTGAACAAACTCGTTTAGAATGCTCGCTCCTTTTGTTTGGACAGATTCCATAGTCCAAACCAACTATAATAGGTAGTGGTTTAATGAAAACTCTCAGCGCTAAGCCAGCTGAAGTTCAACATGACTGGTATGTTGTTGATGCTTCTGGCAAAACTTTAGGTCGCCTTGCGACTGAAATCGCTCGTCGTTTACGCGGTAAGCACAAGACTTCTTATACTCCTCACGTTGACACTGGCGATTACATCGTTGTGATTAATGCTGAACAAGTTCAAGTGACTGGTAAAAAAGCACTTGATAAGAAATATTATCGCCATACTGGTTTCCCTGGTGGTATCCGTGAGACTAACTTCGAGAAGTTAATTGCTCACAAGCCTGAAGCTGTTCTTGAAAAAGCAGTTAAAGGCATGTTACCAAAAGGTCCTCTTGGTTATGCAATGATCAAAAAAATGAAAGTGTACGCTGGTACTGAGCATCCGCATGCTGCTCAACAGCCACAAGTTTTGGACATCTAAGGGATACAGCACATGGCTACTAATTATGGTACAGGTCGCCGTAAGACCGCAACTGCACGTGTTTTCTTGTCAGCTGGTACAGGCAAACTCGTTATTAACAACCGTACTTTAGAGCAATATTTCGGTCGTGAAACTGCTCGTATGGTTGTTCGTCAACCTTTAGAACTTTTAGAAGTTACTGAAAAGTTTGACCTTTACATCACTGTTAAAGGTGGTGGTATTGGTGGTCAAGCTGGCGCGATCCGTCACGGTATTACTCGTGCGCTTATCGCTGCTGACGAAACTTTAAAACCTGTTCTTCGTCAAGCTGGTTTCGTTACTCGTGATGCTCGTGAAGTTGAACGTAAGAAACTTGGTTTACGTAAAGCTCGTAAGCGTCCTCAATTCTCTAAACGTTAATTCGTTTACCGAGTTGGACAAAAAGCCTTGGATTTTCCCAAGGCTTTTTTATTATGAAAATAGAACAATAAAATGCAAACTTATAAATATAAACAAAGTATCTCTTTAGAATCGTGATTTCCTACAGCATTTTTAGTATCCTAATCGATTCACTCAACCACGTCGTCTTGTGATATGTCGGTCGAAAATACCTCTATTCAGGGGATTACCCTTTACAGTCATGCTGATGATTTCCGTTCTCATTGGATTCGTTTTTTATTAGCAGAAAAGCAAATCAAATATCAATTGATCGTAACTGACCATGAAGACGAAGATTTAGCGAGCTTAAATCCTTATAACCAATTGCCTATGTTGGTCGAGCAAAATCTTAAATTATTTTCAGCGCCAATTATTGCTGAATATTTAGATGACCGTTATCGACAAGGAAAACTTTACGCAGATGCTCCAATGTTACGTGCAGAGCAACGTCAATATATATGGAGACTCGAAAACGACTGGTTTAAGCTAGCAGATCACATGTTAAAACATGAAGATTCTTTAAATATCGAACAAAAGCAAAAAGCTCAAAAAGAATTACGTGAAACATTAATTTCACTTACTCCTTTATTTCAGCATTTTCCTTATTTTATGTCTGAAAATTTTACAATCTTAGATTGTATGCTTGCCCCTATTTTCGTCAGGCTTAATAGCATGGGAATCGAGTTGCCAAAACAGCAATGCCGACCTATTCTTTTGTATTGTAAACGTATCTTTGAACGACCTTCTTTTGCTAAATCAATGACGCCCCAAGAGAAAAACCGTTACAATGAACAATTAAATATGGAATAGTATGATATGTCTGAGCAAACTATTGATTTAACCCCTACACGTCCTTATCTTGCTCGTGCAATCTATGAATGGATTTGTGATAACCAGCTTACTCCATATCTATTAGTTGATGCGACACAGCCACATACCGATGTGCCACAGCAATTTGTTAAAGATGGGCAAATTGTTTTAAATATAGTGCCTCATGCGGTTCATCAACTCCTTATTACAAATGAAGCTGTTACTTTTTCTGCCCGTTTTGGAGGCGCGTCTAAAAATATCTATGTCCCTATTCAAGCTGTTTTAGGTATTTATGCGCGTGAAAATGGACAAGGTTTGTTCTTTGATCCTGAAGAATATGCCAATGTAGCACCTGTAGAAAATACAGTAGAGTCAGAAGTAGAAGAAACAACTGAATCAACATCGACCAAGAAAAAACCATCACTAAGAATTTTAGATTAAATTTAGAGGAAGAAAGCATGGCATTTGATTTAGTCCAATACTTTGCTGAGCAGATAAAAATTCAAAAGCCTCAGCTTTTAAATCAATATCCAGTTAATGAAAAAAATAAGCTGATTGATGAAGTGAATATTCTTACGCTTGGAAAACTGATTAGTTTATGGCGTCAGAACGATAATAAAATTTACCATGAAATTAAAGCGGCAGATCCACTTTATATTCAGGAAGTTGCTCGCCATTTAACTACTTCTAAGCATAATCAATCAGCTTTAAAAAATGCAGAACTAGAACAGAGTATTTCTGAAATTTTAACCTTGCAGTTAGCAGAACTTAACCAGCTCGATGAAACAGGTGGTTTTGGGCATAATGGCTTAAAAGAATTAATTTTAGGTCAAGTAGAACATTTATCAGGTCAGGCAGAAGATTGGGTTTGGTCAACAAACCATCTAACAGAATTACTTGGTTCTAAACCTGTGGAACAAGAAGAGCTATCATTGGATACAACAATGAAGGAGTTCAACCAAATGGTTCACCAAGCCCAACCTCATCATGATGACTTGCATATTGAAGAACAAGCTGCTGAGATTTCTGTACCGACATGGTCAAAGATTATTGCCCCTGTGGTTGCTTTAGCAATTTTGGGCTATTTGTACTGTGCTTATACACAATTCATTGCTTAAAAATTTGTTTATGCAATCAACTAAAAGCCACCCATAACAGGTGGCTTTTTTATTAGATCAGAATACTAAATAACATTTGCCGTTTTTTAACTTGTTGCCCTTGTTGACCTAAAATATCTTCGACTACCCCGTCTACATCAGATCTAATCTGTTGCTGGATTTTCATAGCTTCAAGCACCAATAAGGTTTGCCCTTTCACGACCGAATCGCCTTTATTGACTAAGATATTGACCACAGCACCATCCATTGGTGCACGAATTTTACCATCACCAACCACATCAGCCGTTTCTGGAGCAGCATAAGTCACATTGCGAATCGTAATATTGCCATTGTCTCGATCTAAATAAAGCTGATCGCCATCTAATACATATTGAACACGGCGACGTACACCCTCAACTACATAAATCATTTGCTCAGCTGTCTTTTCAATTATTTCAATACAAATGGTTTGATCACAGAACTGTACCGTGAACGCGTTATTTTCAGATGAAAGTTGTAACTGAATTTGCTGATCGTCATATTTTAGTTTTAGAGGTAATGGAACACCAAGTCCAGTTTGCCACACCGCAGTACCTTTACTTTGGCTAAATAATGCCGCGGCAATAGCCAAGGTTTCTAAAGATAAAACCTGAGAATGTAAGCTGCTGTCATCTTGAAAATGCTGTTGAATAAATGCCGTATTGGTATCTCCAGCAACAACAACTGGATGACGTAGTAAATTAACCAAGAACTGTTTATTGCTGTTTACACCAAGCAAAACACAATCATCTACAGCACGAGCAAGTAAACGAATAGCATCTTCACGGGTTTTACCGTATGCAATTACCTTTGCCACCATCGGGTCATAGAAAGGGCTAACTTCATCTGTTGCCAACATGCCATGGTCAATTCGTACATGAGGTAAATTCGCAGGCTTCCAACGTAGAACTTGACCTGTTTGTGGCAAGAAATCTTGACGTGGGTCTTCGGCATACAAACGGACTTCAATTGCATGTCCATTTAAAGTCAACTCATGTTGTTGCAATGGCAACTGCTCACCATTGGAGACACGCAATTGCCATTCAACCAAATCTAACCCTGTAATAAGTTCAGTAACCGGATGCTCAACCTGCAAGCGAGTATTCATTTCTAGAAAATAGAATTCACCCGATGCATCAAGCAAGAACTCAACAGTTCCCGCGCCTACGTAAGCACATGCTTTGGCAGCCGCCACAGCAGCTTCGCCCATTTGCTGACGTAGTTCAGGAGTCATGACTGGACACGGTGCTTCTTCTACAACCTTTTGGTGACGGCGTTGAATCGAACAATCACGCTCGAACAAATACACATAATTGCCATGCGTATCACCAAAAACCTGAATTTCAACGTGACGCGGCGCAATCACTGCTTTTTCTAAAATCAGCTCACCTGAACCAAATGCATTTTCAGCTTCTGAACGTGCAGTTTGTAAAGCCTCTACAAGCTCGGAAGACTGCTGAACCAAACGCATACCACGGCCACCACCACCAGCAGAAGCTTTCACCATTATTGGAAAACCAATCTGCTCTGCCTGTACCGCTAAATATTCAAGGTCTTGACGATCTCCCTCGTAACCAGGCACGCAAGGTACCCCTGCTTCAATCATGGCAATTTTCGAAAGTCGCTTACTTCCCATCAACTCAATTGCAGAAGCTGTTGGACCGATAAAAGCAATCTGGTTATCGATACAGGCTTGGGCAAAATCGGTATTTTCTGACAAAAAGCCATAACCTGGGTGTACAGCATCAGCACCTGTTTTTTTGCAGGCTTCTATAATTTTGGTAATTGAAAGATAAGATTCAGATACTTTAGAAGCTCCTATATAAACTGCCTCATCAGCTTCTTGTACATGGCGAGCGTTACAGTCCGCATCAGAATAAACTGCCACCGTTTGATAGCCCATTGCCTTAGCAGTTTGCATGACCCGAACTGCTATTTCACCACGATTGGCAACTAGTACTTTTGAAAATTTCATTGTTTTTATCCTTATCTTTTATTGCTCATCGGCCCAATTCGGCAACCGTTTTTGAATAAAAGCCATCGTTCCCTCTTGCCCTTCAGCACCACCAACCGCTTGAGCAAACTGCTGTGCTGCGTCATCAAGCAAATGATTCAATGATTCATTAAGTGTTCGATGTAGTAATGCTTTAGTCACACGCGAAGCTTGTGGTGCTGCACGCTTAATTTGCTGGATTGTTTCTTGTAAGGCTTGCTCGAGTTCTATTTCATTATGAGCAATCTGATGGACTACTCCGACACTGAGCGCCGTATGTCCTTCAAAACGCATACCCAACAGAGCAAGTCGTCTAGCCTGAGTTAGACCAATACGCTTCACTACAAAAGGAGCAATCTGCGCAGGGATTATTCCTAGCCCAGTTTCAGGTAATCCAAACTGTGTATTGTCACGGCTAATGGCAACATCGGAAACACATACCAGACCAAATCCACCACCCAACACCGCACCTTCTAAAATCACCACAACTGTTTGTGGTGCAGCATCGATCTGCTCAAGCATGGCACCAAAACGGCGGTTAAAATCAGCATAAGGTTGTAGGCTACCGACATTGCTCGCTTCAATGCGTAAAGCAGCCATATCTTTAATGTCACCACCAGCGCAGAAAGTTCCTCCTTCACCACGGATGATGACCGCACGAATCGAAAGATCATCTTGAATAGCAGTAAAGACCTGTTGAATAGCATTAACCATATTCAAATTCATGGCATTACGGCTCTCTGGTCGATTTAACCAGAGGTATAAAATACTACCGTCCTGTTCTAACTGAATGCTGTCATCAATAGCTAAAGTTTGTAGTGAAACCGAAAGTGTCATTGCCTACTCCTTATTTTTGTTTTTTAGGCAAGATGTCCATGAGCTTACAAATAATCCCCAACATAATCTCATCGGCTCCACCACCAATAGACCCTAAGCGACCATCACGGTACAGCTGCGATGCTGGGTTATCCCACATAAAGCCATTCCCCCCCCAATATTGCAGACAGCTATCTGCTACTTCGCGGGTTAAACGTCCTGATTTTAGTTTTGCCATTGAAGCTAGCATCGTGACATCTTCACCAGCAATGTGTTTCTCACATGCTTGGTAGGTTAATGCTTTTAGTGCTTCCACTTCAGTCATGAGTTCAGCAAAGCGGAAATGGATATATTGATTATTGATGAGTGGCTGACCGAAAGTAGTACGATCTTTAGTATAGGCAATGGTCTTTTGAATTAACGTTTCCAACCCTCCAATGGAGTTGGCACATGCCCATAAACGCTCTTCTTGAAATTGCATCATTTGCATCATAAAGCCCATGCCTTCAACACCGACTAAATTACGCTGTGGTACACGCACGTTATCTAAATAGACTTCTGCTGTGGTGGTTGAACGCATTCCTAATTTATTGAGCGGTTCTGAAAAACTGATGCCTTTAGTTTTTGCCGGCACAATAATCATCGATTTATTAACGTGTGGTTTATCATCAGAAGTATTTGCTAACAAGCAGAAGAAGTCTGCTTGCAATGAGTTAGTAATCCACATTTTGCTGCCATTGATGACATAATCATCGCCGTCTTTTTTGGCTGTAGTTTTAATGGCTGCCACATCAGAACCTGCATGAACTTCGGACACTGCAATAGATGCCACGTATTCACCAGCAATCGCTGGTGTTAAAAACTCATCACGTAATTCTTTATGGCCAAAACGTGCCAAAGCAGGTGTTGCCATATCGGTTTGAACGCCAATGGCTAAAGGCACTCCACCACACGTCGCACGTCCAATTTCTTCAGCAACCACAAGGTTATAAGAATAATCTAAAGCTAAACCACCATTTTCTTCAGGCTTACAAATTCCTAATAAGCCAAGGTCACCCATCTTTTTAAATACATCATGAATCGGGAAACGGCCCGCCTCTTCCCATTCCGGAATATTCGGATTCAGCTCATTTTCAACAAATTGACGAGCTGTACGGCGTAATGCTTCATGTTCGGCAGTAAATTTCATTACATTCTTCCTGATAATTTTTTTAATTGCGGTAAAAGTTGTTTAAAAGCGAGACACCCCAAAACGGCTTGGATTCAATGTCCGCTGCTGTGCTTCATAAATGGTTTGTAAAAGGAAAATCAGTAATTTTCGGGTATCTCGTGGGTCAATAATGCCGTCATCATGCAACATAGCCGTATTGAAAAGCGCGGTAGACTGCTGCTCCAATTTTATGGCTGTACTTTGCTCCAGAAAATCGAGCATTTGAGGATTAGGCTCCTGACCAGATGCTTTTTGCTTACCTTCGGCCACAATACGTAAGACTTTTCCAGCCTGAGCAGCACCCATTACGGCAACATGCGAGTTCGGCCAAGCAAAAATAAAATCGGGTGATAAGCTTCGACCACACATCGCGTAGTTTCCTGCCCCATATGACCCAGCCACCACAATCGAAATTTTTGGCACAGTACAATTGGCAACAGCCTGAATTAATTTTGAACCATGTTTGATAATACCGTTTTGCTCTGCATCGGTACCCACCATAAAACCTGTGGTGTTATGCAAAAACAATAGTGGGCGCTGCGTCTGTTCGCACAGGTGAATAAACTGGGCTGTTTTCGCCGCACCTTGAGGAGTAATCGGACCATTATTGGTGATAATACCGATATGCAATCCGCCAATTTTTGCCCAGCCACAAACAGTTAAATCATCATATTCCTGCTTAAATTCTAGAAAGTCTGAATCATCAACAACTCGGGCAACCACCTCTTTCATATCAAATGGCTGTTTAGGATCATTCGGGATAACACCTAATAATTCATCGGCATCGTAACGAGGTTCTTTATAGACCGCATCAACTGGTTTGATTTGTTCTTTCCAGTTCAAATGCTCAAAAATTTCACGTGCAAGTCGAATCCCATCGGCATCATTTTCAGCCAAATATTCTGCGGTTCCGGCAACCTGCGCATGCATTTCTGCCCCGCCCAACTCTTCAGCTGTTGCCACTTCGCCAGTGGCAGCTAAAAGTAAAGGTGGACCTGCAAGTAACATCTCGGTTTGTTTACGTACCGCAATCACATAATCCGAAAGACCGGGTTGATAAGCACCACCCGCAGTTGCATTACCATGTACAACTGCAAGCTGCGGAATGCCTGCCGCTGAAAGACGTGCCTGATTGGCAAAGGTCATACCACCGTAGGTAAATACTTCTGCCGCATAATTTAAGTTAGCGCCACCACTTTCGGTTAGCGTAATCAACGGAAGTTTTTGTTCTAAGGCAATTTTTTGCAAACGTAAGGTTTTCTGTACACCCATGGGTGACATGGTGCCCCCCTTAATTGCACTATTACTTGCAGAGACGAGGCAACGCACACCACTCACAAAACCAATGCCAGCAATCACCCCGCCACCCGCTTCCGATCCGTCTTTATCATCATGCATGTTGTAGCCAACTAAACCACAAAGTTCGATGAAAGGAGAATCGGCATCTAGTAATAATCGCACACGCTCATGGGGTAAAATTTTACCTTTTTTATCGAACTTTGGTTTGGCAGCGTAAGATTTATCAATACTTTTTTGCTGAATTGTACGAATGTCTCTCAACTGAGCAAGTAGAGCATCTTTATTTTTTTGATATTGTTCGCTACCAGCAGCAATTTCGGATTGGAGAATGGTCATTATCATTCTCCCTCAGTCTTATCTTTTTTAAAAATTTCAGGGATAAATGCACGGTGGAAACCGTTATAAGATTCGCTATTTGTCGCATCGCTTAGCGGATACATTCGGGTTCCCTGCGATGCGGCACCATCAATACGTAAGGTCACACCGGAGACAAAAGCCGCAGCATCAGATAACAAATAGCAAATTGCTGATGAGACTTCCGACTCCGTTCCCATACGCTTTAAAGGCACATTGCCAGCAAGACTTGGAATAATCACCTTGGCAAAATCACCGCTATAATTGTCCATTCCAGATGAAACGATCCAACCCGGTGCTACAGCATTCACTCGAACACCAGATTTGCCCCACTCGACCGATGCTGTTTTGGTTAAGTTATCAACCCCCGAACGTGCAGCACCTGAATGCCCCATTCCTGGCATGCCGCCCCACATATCGGCAGTCATGTTGACAATACTGCCACCATATTTTGCCATCCATTGGTTATAAGCTTCACGCATTAAATAGAAAGTTGAATGCAGATTATTACGCACGACTGCATCAAAGCCGTTCGCAGAGATATTTTCTAATGCGGAAGGAAACTGACCGCCCGCGTTATTAACTAAACCATCAAGTTTGCCGAACTTCTCAATCACTTCAGCAATCATGTTCTTCACTTGTTCTTCTTCTCGGTTATCACACACAACAAAATGAACGAGTCCGCCATCTTCTGTAATTTCTTGGCTTACTTTTTCCAGTTTTTCAATTTTGCGTCCTGTAATTACGACTTGAGCCCCTAACGCGGCAAGCTCATGTGCAGTACAGCGACCAATTCCTGAACCACCACCGGTCACAATAATGACTTTATTGGTAAAGGCATCAGGTCTAAAAATTGATTGATAACTCATCTTTATTTCATCCATTCATTTTATTTTTCTAAAAGATTTGCCGGAACTTTTACAGGCATATCCAATAATTGTTGAGCAAATGCTTTGCCTTGTGGGTCAATACGCAGGCTTGCCACACCACCGCCCCCTAAGGCATTTTCCATCATAAAATTCAACGCATTTAAACCCGGTAACTCATAACGAATCACTCTTCCTTTCTCAGCATCCAAAACATGTTGCATATAGCTTGTAACAGCTTGCTCTGTGAGTGCTGCACGAACCCAAGGTAAGTATTCTGCTTTACGGGCGATCACCCCAATATTGCTATGATTGCCTTTATCACCACTACGAGCATGTGCAATTTCAATTAAAGGGACTTCTATTTCATCTCCCTGATAAATTGAACTTTCACCAGCTTCTAATGTATTAATTTGCTCTCTAGAAAAACCTTGAGAAACCTCAACTGGATAGCGCTGCCCATCAAAATCGACTTCGACATTGACCTGATTTTTATCAATTAAAAATGAAAATAGTTTAATCACTGGAGATGCTTTAGGCCGACCGCCAACAATACCAGCCAAAGCTGGAGCCATTCCTGTTGAAGCCTGTGCAATTTCAGATGCAAAGAACATACACGCTTCTTTAAACATGTGCTTTACAGCTATTTTCACTACAACTTCGCGGCTATTTAATGCTTGGGCATGTGCTCCATACGTACTTTCTATGCCTAAAATTTCAACAGAATTTTCACTAAAAGGAGGTACTGAACGCATGGCCAGCACACGCTCACATTTAGTTAAAATGGCATCCGCAATGACTTGCGCTTTTTGTGGTGCTTCACGCCCTGCGATTAGAAAACTGACTAAAACCCGATAGCCATCAGGATAAGTTGCACTCACTTTATATTGTGCTGTAGGTGCTTGCCCTGTTGCACCAGTCACATGCACTCGATGCTCACCGACTTGTTCTAGCCGCACCTGACTAAAATCAGCAATCACATCTGGTAATAAATAGGCTTGTGGATTGCCAATTTCATATACGATTTGTTCTGCAACTGTGGCGGTAGAAACTAGACCACCTGTACCTTGTGGTTTAGTGACCACAAATGAGCCGTCCTCACTGACTTCAACCACTGGAAAACCCATATTGTCGAAGCCTTGCACTAAGCGCCAATCAGTAAAATTACCGCCTGTACATTGAGCGCCACATTCAATCACGTGTCCTGCCAATGAGCCTTGCGCCAATTTGTCATAATCCTCTAAAGACCACTGGTATTCATGAAGCAAAGGTGCAAGAACCACAGCCGAATCTACAACACGACCCGTAATCACAATATCTGCGCCTAAATTTAAAGCATCACGAATGGCCACAGCACCTAAATAAGCATTACTACTCGCCACCTGATCAGGCAAAGGCTGGCTGCTAAACATTTCTTGAATATTTTGTTGTTTGAACTGTTCTTGCTTTGCTAAAAGATCATCACCTAAAACCACAGCAACTTTCAGGTTTAAACCATATTCACTAATTATTTTTTGTAAGGCATCCCGACAAGCAAGCGGATTTACCCCACCAGCATTACTAATCACCTTAATCTTTTTTTCTGCAATTTTTTTAATCAGAGGAGCCATTACTCGACTAACAAAGTCCAAAGCATAGCCATGTTTCGGCTCTACCATTTTCGCTTTTGCCATAATCGACATCGTAATTTCTGACAAATAATCAAAAACCAAATAATCAATATCAGTTAAATGCACTAATTGGAAAGCTGCTGTATTGGTATCGCCCCAAAATCCAGAGGCGCAACCTATTTTTACGACACGCTCATCATCCTTCTGATTATTTGCCATCTTATTTCTCATTGTTCTGTTTAAAAATTACACTCAACACTACCAAGCAAGCGCTTGGTTTGTAAAGAGCAAAATGTTATCTTGATGGTGACTAAATCTTCCAAACTCGACATAAGCCCTAAAAAATGTTGAGATTTAGCAAAATTTTTTAGTATTCATTTTTATTTAAAGGGTCAAACTGCACGCATGATTGCTACTTCAATTGAACATATTCCAAATATCTCTTGCTTTGATGACAGCCCACGGGGCCGTTTATTACAAGGTGCAGCGTACCTATTTCATAAGCAAGGCTATGACAAAACGACTGTGCGTGAACTGGCTCAATTTATTGGAATTCAATCGGGGAGTTTATTCCATCACTTCAAAAGTAAAGATGACATCCTTGCCCATGTGATGGAACAAACCATCACTTATAATCTTGCCCGTTTAAAGGATGCCGTAACCCAATCTCCAGATCCAGAGCAACAGTTACGGGCTCTCATTAAAGCAGAGCTTATCTCAATTACTGGAGATACAGGTGCTGCGATGGCTGTTTTGGTATATGAATGGTTTGCCCTTTCAAAAGAAAAACAAGATTACCTTTTGAAAATGCGTAATGAGTATGAACAAATTTGGTTAGATGTTATTGAAAAATTACGCACAAAGGGCAAGATAAAGCATGATGCCTTTATTTGGCGCCGATTAGTTGGTGGTGCGATTTCATGGACAGTGACTTGGTATAAATCTGAAGGAAAGGTCAAAATTGAGGAATTAACTGAAATGGTTTGGGAGATGGCATTGAAATGAGTTCAGTGTATTTACGTAAATCTCAAATGGATGACCTAGCAGAAGTTAAAATAGCATATGAAAATAGTGTGCAATTGCATCAACCTTGGGCTTATCCACCAGCCGACTTTCAACACTACCTAGCACAAGAACATCGCTATTTCGTTTGTCTAGAGAAAGACCATGCAATTGTAGGAACATTTAATATTTCTAACATTATCAGAGGTTATTTTCACTCGGCTTATTTAGGTTATGAAGTATTTCATCCCTATCAACGTCAAGGATATATGAAAGCAGGCCTGAAATTATTACTGAGTGAAGCATTCGAAAAACTAAACTTACATAGATTAGAAGCAAATATACAACCTGAAAACATTGCCTCAATTCGTCTTATTGCCAATGCAGGCTTTATCAAAGAGGGCTTTTCTCGACAATATCTTCGAGTAGGTGGAAAAGAGTGGAAAGATCATGAACGTTGGGCAATTTTAAACGAAACATGGAATGAAATCTCATAATATCTATATGAGGTAAGAATGAGATAAGGCAGCTTATTAAAAGCCACCTTATAAATAGACTTAATAACCCAATTGCTTGCTAATCAAATCTTTCATAATTTCTTCAGCGCCACCACCAATCATATTGACCTTCACTTCACGGTAAATACGTTCAGATTTAGTTCCACGCATAAAGCCCATACCACCCAATGTTTGCACAGCTGCATCTGCACAAAATTGCATCGTGCGTGTAGCAACATTTTTAAGCATTGAAATTTGAGCTACAAGCTCTGGCCCCTGTAACTTTGGTTGAGTCATTTTCCAAGCAGTTTCTTCAAGTAAAGCGCGCGTTGAAGTCAATTGTGTTGCCATATCCACCAACTTATGACGGACTACTTGATGATCAATTAATCGCTTACCAAATGTTTTACGTTGCTGGGCCCAATCTAAAGCCTCTTCATAACACACTAAGGCATAGCCATAAGCCACCACACCTAAGAAAAAACGCTCCATATTAAAGTTATTCATAATTACTTTAAAACCAGCATTTTCTTTACCAAGAAGATTTGATGCAGGCACTTTAACTTGGTCAAAATGCAAATGTGCTGTATCTGAAGCCCACCATCCCATTTTCTTTAAAGGCGTTTTAGTAATTCCTTTACTATGTGCATCAATTAACAACATTGAAATGCCTTCAGCACCAGATTTAGTCGGGTCTGTACGCACTGCAACGGTATAGTAATCTGCACGAATTCCCGATGTGATAAATGTCTTCTCACCAGAAACAATATAATAATCACCATCGCGAACAGCTTTAGTTTGTAATGCAGCAACATCTGAACCACCTTCTGGTTCAGTAATTGCTAAGGCAGAAATTTTTTCGCCGGAAATAATATTTGGGAGAACTTTTGCCTTTAACTCTTCACTACCAAAATGCTGAATTGGTGGTGCACCAATCGTATGCACCATCAACGAAATATGAACCCCACCTGAACCGGCCTTTGCCATCTCAATACCAGCCAGCAATGAATAGAATGGATCAGCATCTGGAATACCACCATATTCTTCAGAAAACCCTAATCCTAATAAACCAATCTCAGCAGCTTTTTTGTATAGTTCTCTCGGGAATGTCTCAGCTTCATCCCACTCATTAACGAAAGGTGCCATTTCTTTTTGTACAAATCGACGAACATTATCAGCAAAAGCAATGTGTTGTTCATTATAGTAAATTGGGTTGGGTTGCATTTTTAGAGAGGTCCTGATGTTTTTATTTAATTCCAGAGCATATCTTGTCATGTTTACTATCAATCAAAAGTTGCAAGAACCTCCAATTTCTTGGCAGAAAACATCAAATAAAATTCTTTTGTATTCAAATTTAAGATCAAACTCTTAAACAGCAGCGAAATCCACGAACTGCATAGTATGATTGTGCCCCATTATGATAAACAAAAACACGGCCATAACGCCGATCAGCGAAAAGTGCTCCATCTAATCGTCGAATCTCATCTGGAGTTGCAAGCCAACTTGATGTTTTAAGATCAAACTCGCTTAACTTTTGTAATTGATGATATTGTTCTTCTGTTAGAAGTTCGGCTCCCATTTCTCTAGCTACTTCTATTGCACTATTTTTAGGCGGGTGATCTTTTCTAGACTTTAAAGCTTCATGATCATAACAAAGACTTCTACGGCCTTTTGGTGTCTCAGGAGAGCAATCTATAAACAAATATTCATCACTCTGTTGGTCATAAGCCACTACATCAGGCTCTCCTCCCGTATTTTCCATTTCTTGCAATGACCACAGTTTGTTCGGCGATTGAATTAGTTTAGCTTGTACATGAGTCCAATCTATTTCTTTATGACGATGTGAATTCTTTTCAAATCTATCTTTTAGTAACTCAATCAGTGTTTCTATTTGCTTTGGAGCTAATTGCTTTTTAGTTACCACTGGAAAATCCTTATATTTATTAAGTTGAACGCCCATCAAAATCATTTATTTTTTTTAAATCTATGTCATCTATGCATCGAACATTAATAGCAAAGATAGAATTACCTTCTGCATCTGTACCTTGAGCATAAGGATGAATACCACAAATTTTACAGAAATGATGATTAATCACATGCTTATTAAAGGTGTAATTCGCTAAAATTTCGGGAGTTTCTAAAGTTATGTTAACTTGCTTACTTGGTAAGAACCAAAGTAAAGAACCTTTCTTTTGACATATGGAACAATTGCAAGATAAAACCTCTGACAACTCGCCTTCTGCTACAAATTTAATCTGGCCACAATGACAACTTCCCTTATATTCCATATTCTTTTCCTTTTATAATTCTTTATAACTTTTATAATACCCTTTCTAATAATTCATTTTTTTATCACTTTGTAGAGTTTAATTGCTTCTTTATTACATAGCCATATAAATTAAAAGAATGAATAAATATAATATTTTAGTACCTTACAATTAGTTCCAAAAATATTGACACCGTTTACATCTATTACCATTTTTAAAAGAGAACAAAGGTACCCCTAAGAACATGAACGCTAGAAAAGCTGATTTTTTCCCTTGTGTATAAGCTTCTATATCTTGAGCTCCACAATTAGGGCAGCACTCTTTATTCTCTCCAAACTTTCGTTCCAGTTCATTACTAAAATCCTTTTCAAGAAGAGACTTTGCTTCATCAACATAGTTTTGTGAGACTAATAGACGAACCCCACCTAAAGCATTGGAATAAAACCAATCCATATTAATAGTATGTTCATTTTCAATACGTGCAGGAATTCCAAAAGCCTCTAATTGAGTTTTTGCAATTTGCGCCTCATAAGAAAATGAGAATGTTTCAACCAAGATCCATTGCATAGTAGATTTTAAATTTTACAAATAAGTTTAGACTCATCCTATTTCATCATAAATTGAATTATATTTATAATCTTACCTATATTTTTAGATTAATTTTCACATAAAAAAACACCCCCAACATCAGTTGAGGGTGTTTTAGAATAATGAGCTGGCGATGACTTACTCTCACATGGGAA
>NZ_JAHPRP010000018.1:0-33231 GCF_025513915.1 Acinetobacter sp. WU_MDCI_Abxb74 | reverse complement strand
GGTCGGAGCAGTAGGATTCGAACCTACGACCCCCTGGTCCCAAACCAGGTGCACTACCAGGCTGTGCTATGCTCCGATCTATCTCAGCTTTTGCTGTATCGCACATCGTGCGGTACGGTGTGCATTCTAGGCGCGACGCCCTCAGACGTCAACACCTATTGTCAAAAAAAGTTAAAAATCCTTATCAAATGTATATTTAACAAGCATTTTGAGGTTTTTTAACGCTTTAACGATGCACTAAAGGCTAACATTCGATCTAAAGGCATTTTGGCACGTTCAGCAAGCGCTGGTTCAACGTGTATTTCCTGATCGCCTTTTTGTAAAACTTCTAAAATTCCATCGAGTTCATTCATTGCCATCCACGGACAGTGAGCACATGAACGGCAAGTTGCACCCTCACCTGCTGTTGGCGCCTCAACTAAAATTTTATTTGGTACAGCTTGCTGCATTTTATAGAAAATACCACGGTCAGTTGCCACAATAAGTCTTTCATTTGGCAAAGTCTGCGCAGCTTTAATCAATTGAGAAGTACTACCTACCGCATCTGCAATGTCTACAACCGACTCTGGCGATTCTGGATGTACCAATACCGCTGCATCTGGGTACAATGCTTTCATGTTGGCAATACCACGTGCACGAAACTCTTCATGCACAATACACGCGCCATCCCAAAGCAACATATCAGCACCGGTTTTCTTTTGAATATAACGGCCTAAGTGCTGATCTGGTGCCCAGATAATTTTCTCGCCTAAGCTATCAAGATGTTCAACAATTTCGACCGCACAGCTTGATGTTACTACCCAGTCTGCTCGTGCTTTAACAGCAGCCGAGGTGTTGGCATAGACTACTACGGTGTAGTCAGGATGCTGATCACAAAATGCTGTGAACTCATCAACTGGACAACCTAAATCGAGTGAACACGTCGCTTCGAGTGTCGGCATGAGAATTGTTTTTTCAGGAGACAGAATTTTAGCTGTTTCTCCCATAAATTTTACACCTGCCACAACCAGTGTAGAGGCAGGATGATCTCGTCCGAAACGGGCCATTTCTAAAGAATCAGAAACACAACCACCTGTTTTTTCAGCAAGCTCCTGCACTTCAGGATCACAATAATAGTGAGCAACAAGGACAGCATCACGTTTTTTGAGCTCTGCTTCGATCTGTGCAAACTTTTGTTGTTTGGCTTCTTCACTTAAGCGGTTGTCTTTCGGCTCACCTAAACGGTCTAAATGCGCTTGTACAATGTTTTTTGCATCGTTGGCAATTAAAGTCGCATCACTCATAAAACGTCTTCTCTATCCTTCATGCTGGCATACCTGCTCGCATATAACGTTACTGCTTAAATGATTTAATAGTTCAATCATTTAATATCAAAAGGTGGGGCTAATAAAAAAGCCTCTTTGTCGAGGCTTGATTATAACTGAATATTTACGAACGGTAATCAGCATTAATTTTGACATAGTCATAAGATAAGTCACAGGTATATACCGTGTCTTTGGCTTGACCGCGTCCTAAATCAACTCGAATGGTAATTTCGGTTTGTGCCATAACACTTGCACCCGCCTCTTCGGTATAATCCTCGGCAGCTCCGCCATCTTTACAGATTTGTACTTCATCTAGCCACACTTGAATTTTAGACACGTCTAAGTCTTTCACCCCAGCATAGCCAATTGCCGCCAAAATACGTCCCCAGTTCGGGTCAGATGCAAAAAGTGCGGTTTTTACTAACGGTGAATGAGCAATGCTATAAGCAATATCGCAACATTCTTGAGTATTGCCACCGCCTTCTACAGCAACAGTAATAAACTTCGTTGCACCTTCGCCATCACGTACAATTAACTGTGCTAAACGATTCATTACACGCGCAAGTACTTCTAACACTTGAGCGTAGCGTGCATCGTTAATTGAAGTAATTTCAGCTCCACCTGCCTGACCTGTTGCCACAAAAATACAAGAGTCATTGGTTGAGGTATCGCCATCAATCGTAATACGGTTAAATGAATGCTCAACCGTTGTCTTTAATAAGCTTTGTACTAAATCGCGGCTAATAGGTGCGTCTGTAGCTACAAAGCTCAACATGGTTGCCATGTTTGGACGAATCATGCCAGCGCCTTTACTAATACCTGTCATGGTATAAGTAATACCATCTAGCTCAAATTGTTCAGATGCGCCTTTAGGCACTGTATCTGTGGTCATAATGCCAGATGCCGCGTCATACCAAGCAGCCTCTTGCAAAGTGTTTAATGCAGGTCGAAGTCCAGCCAGTAAACGCTCCATTGGAAGCTGCTCACCAATTACACCTGTAGAAAATGGTAAAATTTCTGAGCTATTTACCCCTGCAATCTCAGCCAATTTTGCGCAAGTATCTTGAGCATTTTTTAAACCTGTCGGCCCAGTTCCTGCATTGGCATTGCCCGTATTAATCACTAAATAGCGAGGGTTTCCTTGTGCAAGATGAGCTTTAGAGACATGAACAGGTGCGGCACAAAATGCATTTTGGGTAAAAACACCTGCAACATTTGAACCTTTTGCAAACTCAAAAATGACTAAATCTCGTCGGTTCGGGTAACGTACATATGCTTCTGTTGAGCCAATTTTTACACCTTTTACCACATGCATTTGTGGCATTGTTACGTCACCGACAGCCATTTTTAGAACATCCAGAGTTTGTTATGAATAAGATCAATATTTCAAAAAAGCGATGCAATGAAGCACTTTCTTCATGAAATATCATTGTTAACAGCTTATTAGAAAAGTCTAAAAAAATCGAGCGCAAAACGGCTCATTGTTGCTCTAGTTTCAACAAAATATCTTTCTTATCAAGACCACCAGCAAAACCAACTAATGCCCCACTCGCACCGATAACCCGATGACACGGCGCAATAATCGAAATCGGGTTTTTTCCATTTGCAGCGCCCACTGCTCGCACCGCTTTTTCATTACCAATTTGAATTGCGATTTCTTTATAACTTCTTGTTTCCCCATAAGGGATGGTGAGTAACGCAGCCCAGACCTGTTTTTGAAACAAGGTTCCTTCAAAATCTAACGGCAAAGTAAACTCACAGCGTTTGCCTTCAAAATATTCTTCTAATTGCTGCTGAGTTTTTAATAAAACTGGATGTTCAAGTTGTTCGACCAGCTCAGCCAGCCGAACACGTTTCGGATTTTCATTGTCCCAGAGTACTGCTACCAAAGCGTTTTCATTCGCGACTAACTTTAATTGACCAACAGGCGAATCAATATACTTATAAGATAGCAACATAGTTTATTCTCTTAGGACGGCGACGAAATTTTCATTAAAACCAAACCTGACACAATCAGTACAGCGGCAATCATTCGCATAGCACCCATAGGTTCATTGAGAAAGAATATACCGACTAGAAATGATCCAATTGCGCCAATTCCTGTCCAAACCGTATAGGCAGTGCCAAGGGGTAAAGTTTTCATTGAAATTGAAAGTAGAACTACACTCAAAATCATAAAAACCACAGTAATAATACTCGGAGTTAAGCGGGTAAAACCTTCGGACATTTTCATAGAATATGCCCAAATAATTTCAAATACACCTGCTAAAATTAAAATTGCCCAAGCCATAACGTTCACTTGTTCTTATTGTCAGGTCGTCCTGACATGATTACCCAGTCTGGGGGAGGTCGTTCCTCCTTTCTATTGAACTAGGAGTTTACTTTAAAATAAAAAATGAAGGCAATTGATATCAATTACATCACCTTCACTTACTAAATTTTAAAATTAAATTTCTTATATATTCAAATAAGTTAAAACCTGAAACTATTCATTTTTTAGGAGTAGAATTTTTCGAGCACTATTTAAAACGAATAATACAACAATCAATCCAATAATTAAGTCAGGATAATTCGAACCTGTAAAAGCAACTAGAATGCCAGCAACAATAACCCCTAAATTTACAATCACATCATTGGCAGAGAAGATATAACTTGCCTTCATGTGTGCTCCACTATTTTTGTGATCACTCATTAAATAAAGACAAGTAATATTCGCCGCAAGGGCTAATCCACCAATTAAAATCATTAAAATTGAAACAGGTTCACTGCCATATACAAAACGGCGTAGCACATCAATTAAAACAATCATGGCTAAACCGAACTGAAACCAACCAGAAAGATGTGCAGCTTTTAATTGAGCGTTAAGATTTTTACCGACTACGAATAAGGCAATGCCATAGATTGCAGCGTCTGCAAACATATCAAGTGAATCGGCGATTAACCCTGTCGATGATGCAATGATGCCTGCCATAAACTCAATGACGAACATGACAGCATTAATCAGTAATAACCACTGTAAAACCTGTTTTTGCGATGCACTTGTAGAAGTGTTACTTCGTACTTTTTTAGGTTTTTCGACGTAATCATAATGAGGTTGCGTCTGCTGCAATTCTGCGCCCAAGCCTAGGCGCTGTAAGCTTTGGGTTAACATTTCAGCCTGAGCACTATGATAAACCGCTAAATGACGGGCAGGTAAATCAAAATAGAGTTCTTGAATATCATCAGCGTAAGAGGCTAATGCCATACGTACCATCTGCTCTTCTGCAGCACAGTCCATTTTGGGAATATGATAATAGCTTACCCATTGACTCTTTTTAGAGACGAGCTGACTTACTCCCATATCTTTTTGAGGTACGACTTCACTTGTACACCCACAATTTGAGCAATTTTTATTTGCATTTATTTGATTCTCTTGTTTTTCTAAAGCCATCTGTGCACCATAACTGACACAAAAAACAATGCCATTAGTATAAACCAATGGCATGTCGTTAAGCTTACTTTTTGTTCTGCAATTAGAATTTTAGTGTTAACCCTGCTCCATAATACCAACCATGTTCAGAGTCGGTTCCAGTTTGCCAAGCCGTCTGTTTGAAACCTTTTTCATAGCCATAACCAACATCAACAAATGGCATTATCTTTTTGTTGATTTCATAACGGGTTTGAAAACCAGCTTGTAAACTCGAGATACCTGTTTTACTGGCATAGCGAGATTCATCTTGCAAAACAACATCTGCTTTTAAATAAGGTTTACCAATTAACTTTTGGGTAAAGAGTAAGTCTCTTTCAGTTTCTAAGCTTAGCTTCCACAACTGATCTTCACCTGCATACAGATAGGCATCGGTTTCAAAAAAGTAAGGGGCTAAACCATGTAAACCCACTACACCTGCCCAGCGGTCTTCTTTATTCCCTTCTCTTTGCAAACGTTCATAGTTCACCCCAGCCTGTACATCCCAATAGTCAGCTACATTGCGGCTATAAAGTACTGAACCGCCGTAATTAGCATCTTCGGACTCGGCTTTTTCAACATGAGCTTTAATGAACAATTTGTTTTCATCAGTTCCCACCCAACTTTCTAATTCAGAAGAAAAACTGCCTTCTCCTTCTTCATTTTGAGTCCAGCCCGTATCAATCGTAGTCGCCTGATAAACCTGACCACCATGTTCGCGTAAATGATCATGTGTTAAAGGTTCTTGAGCAAAAGTAACAACCGATACGCCAGAGAAAACACCGCAACATATCATTTGAGAAAATAACTTAGTGATGTGCATGACTAGCTCCTTTCTCATTTTCAGATTGAACAGGTGCTTGAGATGTGGGTTGTCCATCATTTACTTGAGCCACAATCAACTTATTCATCATTCCTGCACTCATGTGATAAAGCAGATGACAATGAATTGCCCATTCTCCCAAAGCATCGGCTGTCAATAACGCAGTAACAGTCTTTCCTGGTGGAACAATAACAGTATGTTTATTGGGTAAGTTTTCAGCTTGCTGACCATTTTCCAATTGCATAAACATGCCATGTAAATGCATTGGATGCGCCATCATGCTGTCATTCACGAACTTCAAGCGAATACGTTCGCCATATTTAACTTGTAATGGTGCAGCTTCACTAAATTTCTTGCCATTAATGGTCCAGATATAACGCTCCATGTTGCCGCCTAAACGGATAACGAGTTCTCTCTCTGGGGCACGCGTGTCTGGCTGAGGTGTTAAAGATTGCAAATCACTATATTGAAGAGCTTTCATACCAGCTGGTGTTGAAGCATTTGCCCAGCCATACACCGGCTCATCTTTTTTATTCGTATTCTCAGATTGAGCTGGCATCTCATACTTCATATTCATCATCGAATGGTCCTGCTCACTAGATGTCTTTGCCTGCATATCGTGTTTCATTTCAGGAATTTCTGACATGTTGTGCTTCATGGAATGATTATTTTTGCCAGATGACATATCTTTCATTTCATGGTCAATGTTCATCATTGCATGATCATGGTTGGTATGGCTTGCCTCTTTTTTCACTTCTGGCATCGCCGACATGTCATGTTGCATGTTCATTTGATGGCTAGCATGTTCATCACTCGATCCATCACCATGACTCATACCCATATCTTCCATGGTCAATAAAGATCGCGGGCGTGACTGCGGCATTTTAATTGGCCCCGCCGACTGAGTATTTTCATCATGCAAAGTACCAATGGCAAAACCACTACGGTCAATTGACTCTGCTTCAATCTGATAATTTGCCTGTTTAGGTTCAACAATCACATCGTAGGTTTCGGCCGTTCCAATACGAAACTCATCAATTGCAACAGGCTTTACTGGCTGCCCATCTGCACTCACGACTGTCATTTTCAAGTTTGGAATTCTGACATCAAAAAATGACATTGCAGAGGCATTAATGAAACGTAGTCGGACTTTATCTCCCGCCTTAAAATCACCTGTCCAGTTTTGCTGCGGTGTTTTTCCGTTGACTAAGAAGGTATAACCCGTCACATCAGACATATCTGTTTTTAACATCCGCATCTGATTCCACATCGAACGATCTTGCCAAGTTGCTTTTAAGCCTTGTGCTTTAACCTGCTTCCAGACATCAGATACGGTTTCACGGCGATTTTGATAATACTCAGCAGATTTTTTCAAATTCTTCATAATGCTATCGCTAGAAGAATTATGAAAATCTGAAAGCATCACAACATAATCACGGTCAGTTTTTTCATGCGCTGCAACTGGTGTTCTCCCTTTCGGGTAAATCACGAGTGGGCCATATAAACCGTCTTGCTCTTGGCCTTTACTGTGGGCGTGGTACCAGTAAGTGCCGTTTTGTTTCACCTTAAAGCGGTAAACAAAATCTCCGTTTGGAGCAATTCCTTTAAAATTATTAAAACCCGGTACACCATCCATTAATCCCGGCAATAACAAACCATGCCAGTGCAAAGACGTATCCTGATTCTTTAATTGGTTATGCACATGAATAACAGCGTCATCCCCTTCTTCAAACTCAAGGAGAGGTGCTGTAAATTTTCCATTTACGGTAATTCGTTTTAGCGGTTGGCCAGTAACATTTACCTGTTGTTCATTAATATTAAGGTGATATTCCTTAATTGCCGCGAGGGACCATGGTGAAACCAATAGCCCAAATACAGCGACTAAGCTGCTAATTGTTTTATGAGACATTGCTGTAATCCTTTTTAATTAAAAAATAAGTAAGAAAGGATTAAGCTTTAGGAGGACGTAAAATTTCTTGCCAGTATCCGGCTAAATGCTGAGCCTGATAAATACTGCTAAATTGAGACGATATTGGAATAAATGATGATTCAAGATCTGGTACAGCTTGCTGCAATGCCAGATTCACGATTTGACAATGTACGGGGTTACAGTCCTTACAATGCTCACCGTGCGAATGATCAGACTGAGTCATGGTTTGGTGACATACAGTCTGATCATCTGCTTGAACATGCATATTCTTATGCGAATTTTTTTCACTATGACATGGCACCGTGTGAAGATCATGCTGCATAGGCGTCTGAGCAATAGACACACCACTCCACCCAATGACCAAAGTCATTAGGAACACAAACCAAGCATACTTGCGTAAGTGTTGTAGGGCCATTGTCGTTTATTGCCTTATGCAATTTATAAATCTTAGGTCCACTAGCATAACCAAGTTTTATAACAGATACAATTTCCCATCTTAACTGTTTGTTATAGAGCAATTAAACAAATGGCGGTTGATGCTGAAGTACTAAATCAATTACCTGCAATGCACCTTCTTGTTCATTACTCGCAGCCGCATAAGGCGCTACTGCTTTTAAAGCTTCTACTGCATTTTCAACCGCAAAGCCATAACCCACGGCCTTAATCATCTGGATATCATTATTATTGTCGCCAATTGCAATCACTTGATCAGGTTCAACTTGCCATTTTTGTAATAGTAGCTTCAAACCATGCGCTTTATGCTGGTCAGGAAGAATAAGATCGATAAAGTCAAAACCACTTGAAACAGGAACTAATACTTTATCTGCCACAAAACTTTGCTGCTGAAGATCTTGAAAAATAGCAAAACTTTCATTTTCCTGAGCAATAAAAGTAATCTTACATACCAAGTCATCTAGTGCATAAAAGTCATCTATAACTGTCAGTTTTTCAAAATATCGAGCGACTTTGGCGTAGTCCTCGGCTTGCATACTCGTATGTACATAAGCACTCTGTTTTCCACAGATCACCATTTTAGATGTATAGGTTGAATTAATCGCTTTTAAAGTCTCAATAAATTGTTGCTGACTTAAATGAGCAAAAGCTAATTCTTGTCCTGCATCTACAACATGTGCGCCATTTTCTGCAATAAAAGCGATTTCATGACTAATTTCTGGAAAGTAGGTAACAAGCTTTGCGTGTTGGTTACCACTGGCAACCACAAAATGAATTTTATTTTGTTTGAGTTGTTCGTACTGTTTTAAAAAACGTGCTTTGTTGTACTGCTTCTTAGAATTAAGAAAAGTCCCATCCATATCTACCGCTAAAATTTTTATCGTCATTAATTGTTTAAATCTCTTACTAAAATCTTATTAAACCAAATTTAGCTTTATTTTTCATGACACTTTTACAGTTTTACATCTATATATCTATTAAAAAGTGTCCACACAGTATTATCGTTTTTTGCACAGGTTATTTTTTAGTAGAGCTTAATAAAAAACCAGATAATAAAATATCCAACTCGTATAAAAAAAGAACGCCAAAACGTTCTTTTTTTATACATTCTGTCTAAAGAATAAGCAGTTGATCTAATTTTGTTTATTTTACCAACATCTTATCCATATGGTTATCAACACAGTTATCCATACAGTTATAAACAAAGTTATCCACAAGCTTATTCTCGATTCAACATACTTTTTAAGCGTCTACACTACCTACTTTCGCAAGCTCTGCACGCATTTGATCAATTACAACTTTATAATCTGGTTGACCAAAAATTGCTGAACCTGCAACAAACATATCTGCGCCCGCTTCTGCAATTTCACGAATATTTGCAGGGCCAACACCACCGTCAACTTCTAAACGAATATCACGGCCACTTGCATCAATAATTTTACGAGCTTCACGTAATTTTTCTAATGTCATTGGAATGAACTTTTGCCCACCAAAGCCAGGGTTCACACTCATTATTAAAATTTGGTCAACTTTATCAAGTACATAATCTAGATAATGCAATGGCGTTGCAGGGTTAAATACGAGACCAGCTTTAGCACCACCTGATTTAATCAGTTGTAGTGAACGGTCAATGTGATGAGAGGCTTCTGGGTGAAACGTAATAATATCGGCACCAGCTTCCAAAAAATCTCCAATAATACGGTCAACCGGAGACACCATTAAATGCACATCAACAGGCGCTTTAATTCCATAATTTTTTAAAGCCTTACAAATGCCAGCACCAAAAGTTAAATTTGGAACATAGTGGTTATCCATTACATCAAAATGCACTACATCTGCACCCGCGGCTAACACTTTGTCTACATCTGCACCTAAACGAGCAAAGTCAGCAGATAAAATAGAAGGAGCAATCAAATAAGGCTTGGACATAGGTGGATGACCTGGCTAAGAATTTAAGGAGAGGCTTAAATTATAACAAAAAACCGCCTAATTGGGCCGCCCTTCCTTGCTTAAATGACAACATTTCAAACTTGCAACGTAACGTTGCAACATTAGAATGCCAAGGACTAAACGAATTTGTTAAGGTACATTTAACCAATGTGAGGATTTATAATGAAAAGCACAACTCATCTATTAACAAACGATGGTAAACGTATTGCAAAACGTCTAGTTAATCATTGGAAACACAAATTTGAAGTACAAGAAACAGAACAAGATTTCAAAATCTTAATGCCTACAGCAACCATTACTCTTACACCAGAAATAGAGCAGTTAAACGTTGCTATTGATAGCCAATTAGATGACCACGACCACTTAGAAAAAGTTGTACTTGATCATCTAAATCGTATGGCTCAACAAGAATTTCAGGTGGAATGGCAGCATTAATTAGCCATTTACCTTTTCTAACTGGATTGCATGAAACTGCAAATGCTCATCCATAAAGGTTTGAATAAAGTAATAGCCATGATCATAGCCAGCATGTTGTCTTAAAGTTAAGGGCTGTCCCGCTTTTAAACATGCTTGCTTAAATTTTTCAGGGTGAAGCTGTTCATAAAATTGATCATCCAATCCCTGATCAAGCAAAATTTCATCAAATACTGCACCATTTTTTGAAACTAAGGCTGTGGCATCATGAGCCAGCCAGCTACCGCGGTCATCCCCTAAATAATGACTAAAGGCTTTGTCTCCCCATGCACATTCAGTTGGTGCACAGATCGGTGCAAAAGCAGATACAGACTTGAACTTTTGAGGATATTTAAACGCTAAAGTTAATGCCCCGTGGCCACCCATTGAGTGCCCAAAGATACCGACTTGTTGAGCATTTACAGGAAAGTTTTTCAAAATAAGTGGATATAACTCATCAATCAAATAGCTTTCCATTTGATAATGATCAGACCAAGGTGCTTGCGTTGCATTAATATAGAAACCTGCACCTTGACCTAAATCCCAATTATCCCCTGCAGCGACTTGTTCTCCACGAGGAGAAGTGTCTGGCGTAATCAATATTAAACTTAACTGTGCTGCCATATGCTGTGCATGTGCTTTTATGGCAAAGGTTTCTTCAGTACAAGTTAAACCTGCTAAATAAAACAAGGTTGAACAAGGTTTACCTTCTAAAGCGGCTGGTGGCAAATACACACCAAACTTAGCCGGTCCTTTTAAATAAGAAGATTCAAATTGGTATATACGCTGCTCACCCTCAAAGCAGCGGTTTTTTTGCAGGAGTTGCATCGTTTTTGGCCTCTGTTTTTGTTTGAGCAATATCTACACTACCAGTATTTTGCTGAGGAAATAGATACTTTTCCAATTGAGGTAGCATGAGTTCCATATTTTTACCAATCATCCACTGAGGCTCTGAAGGTTCTACACCTTGAGCCACTTCCCATTTGGTTACTGTTTGCTTAGCTGTACTAAACGAATCTTTCATCGAAGATTGCTCTCGCATAGCCAAATCAAAGAAAGCCCGACCAAAATAGGTATAGTCGGCTTCGTTATTACATCCAAAAGAAGTTTTATCAGCAGCAGATGCAGTAATAATTAAGGTATCTGGAGACTGTAAAGCAGGAATAAAGCTTCCTGAATAACAGGCAGAGATGACAATCACACGCCAGCGAATACCGGATTTATCAAGTGTTTCACGCAACCATTTAGGGTCTACTTGCCCTAGATCTAATGGTGCATTCTCAATTTCGAAGTGATTTTGTTCACCGTGTGAAGTCATATATAGAAATAGTACATCACTATCACGGTTCATTTGCTGCCCCATACGGCGTAGGGCTAACTCTATACTGGTTTTAGAGGCAATCGGAATTTCAGTACGCGTATCTGGATTATTGACCAGCATCATTGACCGACCAATTGTTCCAAAACGTGTATCAAACTGTTCTTTAATACGGACTACTTCCGATTTAAAAACATCTTGGTAGCTGTCACCTGCCACGCCTAAAAAATACCAATGACTTTTTGCCTGCTCACCATATTCGACTTGCTCTAAAGAATCATTCAACAGCTTACTTTGCGCATAAAAAGCATCTTCAGCAAATGTGGGAGCTGAATCTTCAACCTTCCAAATCGGTTGATCTTTTACAGAAAGCTGCCAGACCACCATCGTCGCAATAGTCGCAACCATGACAAGTGCACGCTCCCACCAAGGCCACTTAAGCTCACGTGAGAAAACCCAAATCACCGCTAAACTTTGCCACACAAACAAAGCTACAAATAAGCTCGGTAAAATTCCGTTATAAATGGCATCTGGAATAAAGTTGAGATAACCGTTAGAACCTAAATACTGAATTAAACATTGAATTAATAAGATATTTGTATCTAGAACCAACCAAAGTAAAGCTGGTACTAGCATTAAGCGAGGTTGGTTGGTGCGCTGTGATAAAAATATACCGACAATTAAGGCAATAAACGGCCAAAGTGCGTAACCAATTAACCCTTGTGAATTGAAATCACCAATTTGACCGGCCACAAGCCAGCTATAAAGAGAGTTAGTACATCCCCCTAAAATTCCCCAGACAATGAGCTGAAGAATAGATGGATGTACAATTTGTAAAGAACGTCTTGATCCCAAAAACAGCCACATTCCGGCAATTTGGTTGCTTTTAAAATCATGCCAAAAGTTAATGGAGGGTTTAAGATCAATCATAAAAGGTTTTCAAAAATTTCGTTTTTGTCAGGCATCTTAAGTGTATGCCTGCTAAGAATTTTAGCAATCATGCTTTTGAACTATATCACATATATTTGTACATTATTCAAGCAATAAAACCTAACCTTACATAAGCCTACTGAAAATACGCATCAAAACGACAAGCATCTCCTTGCCATTGATGAGCTGGCTCTTGATTTGCCAGAAAAACAGCATGGCGTGGTCGTTTAACCACCACACGTTTAGCAACTTTCTGCGCCAGAAACAGTAAATTATCACCTAAATCCATTTCGCCATCTTCGGGTAAAAGGAGATGTAAAAGCTGCATCTGTTTTTTAACTTGAGCTTGCTTTTTGACTACTTGATGATTCTGATCACGCTGCGGAAACATCGGGTCTAGATAAACCACATCAACCATTTGAGCTGTTTGCTGTAACTGTTGTAAATAACTTGCAGAGTCAGCAAAGATCAGTTGAATCCGATCCATAAACTGACTTAAAAAGCTATCTTGTTCAGCTTGGGCTTTTGCATCTTCAAGTAAGGTAAATAAAATCGGATGGCGCTCAACCAATTGTATTTGTGCGCCCAAATAAGCCATGAGCAAACTATCGTGGCCTAAACCAGCTGTAGCATCAATTAAGGTTGGTTTTTCACCTAACTGACAAGCCCGAGCAATCATTTCTGATTTAAGACTTGCACGTTTTAAACGGGAAATTTCGGCTTTCCAGTCGGGCTGCATTTTCATGCCATTTGCTGATAACCATAGCCCATTTTCATCTACACAAAGTGCCAATTCAGGATTTAAACGCAAAAAACGTGCATTCAGCTTTTCAACTGGCTGCAATTCAACAGTCACACCTCTAGAACAAAGCACAGCTTGGTAGTTCTGAGCTTGTTCTTGAAAATCTACTTCAAAATATATGTGCATGAGTAGTGCCTTTATTTTGCTTTACCCTGATCTGCTATTTTTTTCCATGCATCATCACGTAAATAAACTGGCAAAGCATGTTCAGCATCAACCCACTGCTTTTGCGCTGCATAAACACGTGCAATAGAAGCAATGTCTTGTGCAGTTGCAGTGATTGTTTGATGCTCTGCATCAGCTTGAAGGAGCTTTGCACCCGAACCAATTAAGCAATGTTTTGCATAAGCAGTCGCTGGTTCGTAGCCCATTAATTTTTCTTCATCAATACATTGCATAATTCCATGTTCATCTAGAACAAAACTTGCAATATAAACTTCATTCATACGAGCATCGAGAACCGCAGTCACCTGTTCCAAACCTTCAAGTCGGTATGCTGCTTGTGCTAAAGCTTGTAAACTCGAAACGGGAATAACGGGTAAATCTTGTGACCATGCTAAAGCCTGAGTCACAGCTGCATTAATTCGGACACCACTAAAAGAACCCGGGCCACGACTAAAGGCAATCGCATCCAGACCAGCAACCTCAAGACCTGTTTGTTGTATCCCCTGCTCAATCATGGGCAAAATGGTCTGGGTTTGTGCTTTCGCCCGCGTATCGAGTTGAAAAAACAGTTCTTGGGTTTCATCGACTAATGAAATAGAACACTGCTCATTTGCAGTTTCCAACGCCAGCAATTTCATGCACAACCTTAGTATTAAATCAGATTAAAAACGGGGGTTATAATACCCCACTCGGCTCTGATAGGCGAGTTGTTCTCTGTCTAAATAAAAATGCCAAGATTTAACTTGGCATAATTTTTTTTGCTAAAAAAGAGTTAAAAGTGGAATTCTTTTAAATCAGCGTAGCTTTTAAAATGTTCAGCATAATGCAATGCACTCAACCGTATTTTAGCCGCACCATCTTCATCTAAAGTTTTAACAATTTTGCCGGGTGATCCCATAACGACTGAATTATCCGGAATGACTTTCCCTTCTGGAATTAAAGCATTAGCGCCAATAATACAATTTTTACCAATCACAGCCCGATTTAAAATCACGGCGTTCATACCAATCAAACTGTTGTCACCAATCGTACAGCCATGCAGCATGACTTTATGTCCGACCGTGACATATTCACCAATATTGAGCTCTAGCCCAGCATCGGTATGTAATACAGAATTTTCTTGAATATTAGAAAAATTACCAATTCGAACTACACAGTTATCAGCACGAACTACTGCACCAAACCAGATGCTGACTTGACGACCCAACTCTACTTGTCCAATCAACGTTGCTGTGGGAGCAACCCAACCATCCCATGGTTCATGTAAGGCTTTTGGGTGCTGTCCTTGATAGCTATACATCATAATTTATCAGTCCTGATCATTTATTCTTATGAGAAAATTTTGGCATACCAAAGGTTGGTGAGTTAAGTAAAAATGGCCAATCTTTTTGATAACCTAACCCGTATTTAAACAGAGCAACTAGCATACGAGCAGTTAAACCCCAAATAATTTCATTATCAATCTGTAAACTCGGAAAATATAAAGATTGATGGGCATAACGTACTTCGTGAGGCGTTGGTCTTGTCTCGATGAGTTGCTGCAACGGCACGAAAAAGATTCGATCAATTTCCGTAGGTTGAGGTATTAACGTAATCTCTGGAGGAATAAGCCCAACGATGGGTTTTACAGATAACCCGCTTCTTGCACGTTGCATTGGCAAATCGCCGAGCAACTGCACATCAAAAGGATTTAAAGCGGTCTCTTCCTGAGCTTCTCTTAGCGCAACAACAATATTACTCGTGTCACTTGGATCACGCTTTCCACCAGGAAAAGAAACTTCACCAGCATGATTGTTCATGTGTATTGAACGGCGAGTGAGTAATACCTTAGGATTATTTTCATTTGTAATAGCAATGAGTACTGCAGCTTGTGCTTCTTGTATGCGGGTGGAAAAGCGCAATCTTTGCTGTAACTTTTGTGTTAGCAAGTGCTCTTCCATACCATTCACCTATTATTCTGTCTCTCTTTGCATCATATCTGAAAAATAAACTTAGGGAATAGAGTTGATGCGTAAGTCTAAAAATTCAGTTATGCTGAGGCATCTCTATACTCGATGATAATTATGAGTTTCTGTGTAGCGTGTGGGCATAAAACCGAACAAAAAATTCCTTTAGGTGATCATAAAGTACGTCGTGTTTGTACTCAGTGTGGCAATATCCATTATGAAAATCCTAAAGTAATCTGTGGTGCCTTAGCGTTATGGGAAGACAAAGTATTACTCTGTCGTCGTGCTATTGAACCTCGTTATGGTTTATGGACCCTACCTGCTGGTTATATGGAATTGTTCGAAACCATGGAGCAAGGAGCAGCACGTGAAACTCGTGAAGAAGCAGAAGCCGAGATTGAAATAGAGCAACTATACTGTATGTACAATATTCCTCGTATTGGTCAGATTTATGTGTTGTTTAAAGCGCAGCTGAAAGATGGAATTTTTGGTGCAGGCGAAGAAAGTATCGAGAGTCGTCTGTTTGAAGAACATGAAATTCCATGGGGTGAGCTTGCCTTCCCTAGCGTTGAACACACACTAAGACATTATTTTGAAGACCGTAAAAAACAAGTTTTCCCAACACATCTTGAGACTTTAGGTACTCGTTTAGACCATACAGGTTAATCAATTAGATAATAAAAAAGACCGCTAGACGGTCTTTTTTATTTGTTTAATATTTTAAGATTTAGTTTTAATCGCATTACAAGCTGGGATAGACTGATTCGCCAGTTTAATCGTTACGCTACCAATCATGCGTTGAGCCAAAGCTTTTTCAGCATCGGTTGGTGCCGGACTAATATCCTTAATATTATTATAAACAGCCTGATAATAAGCGTGTAAGTTAATCCAATTCACTGTTGTATTTTCAAAGGTACTCAAATTAATACTATTACCTGTATTTTGACCAGCTAATAGATTGTAAATATTAATCTTAGCGCCACTCACTGAAATCGAATCATCTATATTATCTTTTATATCAGAATCCTGTTTCACTATAGAATTAAGTCCCATCATAATCCCATTAAGGTTACCTAACTGAGGATTTGATAAAATCATACGAACTGTAATCGAACTATCATTATCTGAAGATTGTGTACCACCTGTAGTCCCGATCCGATATTGTTGAATACCATTACTATCAATCAGACTAGTATCTGCGACTGTCGCACACTGACCTGATTTGTCGGTGTCAGTTGCATTTGGCTTAATATCTGTACGAATATCACCATACTCATCAACCACAATACCCAAATCAATTGGAGCAAGTCCTGCTGTATTAAACTTAAAAGTTAAAGTTGCATATAACGGAAATACATAACGCTGACCAGAGCTCACATTTTTCGATGTTTTAAAAATAGATTTCCCTAAATAACTTACTGGATTTGCTTTTAAAATATCTAAAGAACCATTATAAATTTCCGTACCTACAGCTTGACGCCACAAACCATAATGTTGTGCATTTCCAGCAGTAGTTGTGCGTGTTAACTGTTTATAAAAACCTTCGTTCCCCGCTACAGCATATTCATTAACGAGTTTACCTTGATAAATCTGTAAATCATTATTCGCATTACTGTCCACGCTTAAACGTAATGGCTGAGTAGACTGAATTTCTTTGGTAATTGGACTCAACCATCCTTTTTGTCCTGAAGCAACCATCTGTACAGGTTTTGCTTTGGTCAATAAAATAATGGCCGGCAATACACCTAAAATATTACCTTTATCATCTTTGGAAAGAGTTGCATCCCCCCGCCATTGTAAACCGTAACCAAAACCATAGCCTTGACGGTCTGTAAGCAAGAACATATTGCCCATCATATGACGTAAATTACTTGAAGAGGTACTGAAGCACTTAGTTAAAGATGTTTGATTACAACCATAGAAACCCAGTGGAAGAGGTTCTGGTAGATTATTAAATCCAGCATATATTGCTTCATTGGCTTGATATAATCCAGCATTAGCGATATTTGTTGATTGAACAAGCAACTCGTAAGCTTGGTCATCAGAAACTTTGCTTACATCTAACCAAGGTTTTAAGATGTTTGCATATTGACCACTTTTCCATTCAGCTACAGTCACATCTTGTGTCAAACTGCTCAGTAAGTCTTTCTTATCTTGAGTAAATTGAGTTGGCTGTAAATCACCAATCACGTTATCGCCACGTTCAATACCAATACTTTGAAATAGCTTAATTAAAGCCATCGCAACTCTAATAGTTGGATCAGTATTGCTCATGGAAGTTGGAGTCTGACCAGTTAATGCTGTAGCCATATCTAACACAGTTAAATGTACAGTCCCATACTTACCAAGTGAATCAAGCTTTATTGTTCCTAAAGAGATCTTACGTGCATTATTTCCTTGCAAATAAAGCGATATCGTTTCATCTGACCTACCACTACTAATACTACAAGCGCCTCCAACCGAGTTACGGTCTAGTTTTGTAATGTAATGCTGATTAGGAGATAAACTACAATCAAAATTTAGGCCAGCAATTGGATAATCCAGTTCAAAGTTTAAACAAGATTCATCTGAAATATTAGCTGCTTTACAAGCTAAATTGGTGGTTGGAATACCACCCCCTCCTTGTGTAGGATCTTCGTTAATTGTTGAACCGCCACCACCACAACCATTTAATAAGATTGCCAGTGTGGATAATGCAAAAGGTAATAAAATTTTGTTACTCATCATAATTCCTAATTTATTTTTAACGTAATACTGAAATTTTAATTTGTCCCTGATTCGATAGTTCTTGATCCGGCATGTCCACAGCAGAAGATAAAGGCGTCAACATAATATAATAAGAGCGATCAGGCACTTGTAAGACACCTGAAATCGATGCATGTTGCAAAATCGTCGCAGGATATGCTTTACTCTTAAAACCACTAGCACCTTCTAAAACACAACCCTTTTCATCTAAAAAAACTGCGAGTGGCCAATAATATACTGGCTTCTCATTGGACATAGCATAGGATGCCACTTGTACATTCTTAATAGATGAATCTATTTTTATAACTTCGTATTCAAATTTCTCTTTGAGCGGTTTTCTTGGCCATAAACCAACTTCTTTATTCTGGCTTAATTTTTTAATTGACTTATTATCATCTTTAATAAAGCACATATCATTCTCAAAAGTATTCGCTAACTCCTGATGTGACAATCTTACATAAGTAGGAGCTAGCACAACAGAAGAGACTTGATCTTCTCGTGATCGATTTAATACATTATCAAGAATAGACTGACTGACACCTTTTTTACGTTCAATAGACTCCGTACGGCCTAAGCCATCCGGCATAATATAAAAACGTTTTTTACCTTCAAGATTAAACTCTTGTTTCTCTAAGTATTCATTATTAACGTATTCAACACCATCAATTGTAATATAATTCTTCTCATTCTTTTTTTGTGTTAGCACTGGTGGAGTAACCATATCCTTAGTCGAGGATGGAACTGGATTTGACTTTAATTTTTCTTTACTACTACTCAAATCAGACTTTTTCTCAATAGCTTCTGCTTTTTCTATACCTTTTTTTGTCTGTATTGAGACTGCAGTTGATGCAGTTGATGCAGTTGATGCAGTTGATGCAGTTGATGCAGTTGATGCAGTTGATGCAGTTGATGCAGTATTAGACAATTTTGATACTGTTTTAGGCAATGGTGTTAATTTTTGAGTTGTTTCAGGTAAAACTCTTTCTTCTGAATGATTTACCTTTACATCTGGACGAGCTAATACTTTAGACGGTGAGACCACCGTCTGTTCTACCCTTTTGCTCGGCACAATCATAGGACGGCCATCGGGACCTATAATCGTATAAAAACCGTCTGCATAAACAGCAGAGTTAACTACTATTGCAACAAAAAAAGTCGCAATAGCAAGTCTAGACCGAGACATCCGTTCGCAATGTAATTTTACCATTTTGTTCTATAATTTAAACCGAGCACTGTAACTTTGGTATTGGTTTTAACATCTAAGCCTGCATAAGGATTTAACAGGATATTATCAACACCACACTTGTTCGATAGGCTACTCGTACAGGCGGGAATATTATCGCGACTCCGTAAAAAACCTATCGAAAGATCCAGATCTGTATCTGCATCAAATCGGTATCCAACACCTAAGCCAAATAATTGCGCATTATTAATTGGAATCATTGTATTACGTTTATCATTGGGAATAGCGCTAGCACGAGGCTCATAACCAGCGCGCAATTTTAAACGATCCGTTGCTGAATATTCTAAACCAATGCCCCAACTCCAAGGGGAAGTAAACTTCAAAGGTAAAGCCAAAGAAGCATCCGATACATCATTCGATAAAAGTTTGGCAACTTTTAATAAAGTAATCTGTCTATCAAATTCAAATTTAAACTTATCCCATGCTGCATAGTCAGTCCAACCTACATCAAAGTTAACTTGTAAATCGGGTAATATTTTATATTTAATACCTGCCTGAAAATGCGCTGGATATTCAAGATCCATTGCGACCAACCCAGATTCAGTATTTGGTACATTCCCTGGTAACCCAAGAATAGCTGCTAAAACCTGACCTGTAGCTGATGAGTTTAACCCCTTAATCAACTCTTGAGGAGCTCTGGCATTATTAATCAGATATTTCCCTTTCATACGCATTTTGGCAGAACTTTGATAGACCATTCCAAAGCCAAAATCATCCGTCGGCTCCCAAAGCAATCCTAAGTTATAACTAGGACTTAAAGATTGCTCCATTGAAACTTGAAGTGATCCCATTTTATTAAAGGGATTCATACCTTCTTGAGTATTACATAGACCAAATAACAATAGATTGGTAATCATATCATTATTGTCTTTAAACGGCCCACAAACTACATCATCGACCATACGCAATACCCCAATCATCTCGTTGGGAAATCGCAAATCTGTTTTCATAGCAAGAGCGTTATATGACATGCCAATAGATGCACCTACAGATAAATGGTCATTTACCTGATAGCCAAAGGATGGAGATAAATAAGTAATACGTTCTACAGCTACCTGCTGTCCCATATAGTTGCCAGCATTACCATTTTCAGCACCAAAACCAGCAATTAAAGGTGCATACATTGCAGTAGCATAGGTCAACTTTGAACCTGGAGGTTTGTAGGCAATCCCTGCGGTAGGTGCAACGAGTGGATAACCAGCCCCCAGATCAACCATTTTTTTAAGAATCGGTATATATAAGCTGGCATATTCAACATCCCCTCGTACAGGACCCTTAAAATCGGTACAAATATTGGCAGTAACTTCAGGGCCATCATTACAAACAAGAGGGTCATCTGAATAACCAAACACGTTATAGCCAGGAGGTGCTGAATACTCACGCTGAATATCGAAATTAGCTAAAATTCCTTGCACATCAGTTTGCAACCCATCAATCTTAGCTAAAGCTGCGGGGTTAAAATGAACTGCACTAATACCAGGCGGATCTGCAGTTACAGCATTCCCCATCGATAGTGAACGAATATCAACAGCTAAGTTTTGTCCTAATTGAGCATTGGCAAAGCTAGAAAAACCGGAGATAACAATTGCCGCCGTTAAAGGACATAATTTAGGATATTTCACCTGCATATCTCCTTATTTGGTTTTTTTGCCAAAACCTATAAAATCTAACGGGAAAGACAGACCAAGTGAAACATCTGGTGCATCTTCGGTTAAACCTATACCAACCGTACCATTGACAATTGTTTCAGGTGAAACACGTACCCCTAAAGCAAAAGACAACATTGCACTACTTTGATCTGGCGACTTATATGATTCGTCTCCATTATTAAATTCAAACTCAGCATCCATGTTAAAGCTTTGTTGATACGACATGGTTAATGACACATCATAGTTAAATGAGTAAGCAAAACCGAATGAGAAGCCACCACTAATGCCCGGATCAAAAGAAGTTAAAATCCTTGGCCCCTTAGCCCCGCTACCACGCGCTTGATCTAAACCCGTTTCTTTAAATCCATAATTCGCAGATGCAGAAGCAAATAGAACCACTGGATCGATATATTTACGGGTACTTGCCCCGATCCCCGCAGAGTAATAACCCTTACCAGTTGAAAGTTCATCTAAACCGATTTCATAAGGACTATCACCAGTTTTTGTTGATAAACTACCAAAAAGAACCAATGGTAAACGGCCTTGCTTTAAAGGGAATGGTTCCCAACGTGCACCTAAAGAAATATCACCCAAACCGGCCGCTGTCGTGTCTCGAACAATTTCAGACTTTGCAACAAAAGGAACAGTTGCTGACAAAGTTAAGTTATCTAATAGACCGTATTGAACAGTAAAGCTGTTAGTTAAAGTATGATTCGCATCTTCTTCAATACGTAAACGATTTAATTGAGATGAGTTATCTGCTAAAGCCAAATCAATTCGAGTATCACGATAATAGGTATAATCGAGATCGTAATATCCCGAAATCCCGCCCTTTTTAATCAATGAATATTGGCGCTCACTCGATGTAAATACTTCTTGTAAGTTCGTTTCTTGTGTCGCATCGCCTTCTTTTTTCTGTAAGGCAGTAGCGGCTTGATCAACTCCAGTATTTGCAGGGGCAGTAGCAGATTCAGGAGTTGCCACTTCGGTAGTCGGAGCCAGACTCACTTCTTGAGCTGAACCTGTCGCTGGTGTTACTTCTGCTGCTGTAATTGCTTCAGAAACAACTGCAGTATTTTGTGCTTCTGTTTGTGTAACTTGATCATTTGCATAGAGTGTGCTTGTAATGGCGCTCATACTTAATGCCAACACACTCATATTCATCCATCGATTATTCATATTTCTTCCCACCCAATGTATTTATTTTACTTAGTTCATATTGATTATTTACGCTTGTAGTAAAGACGCATATAGGTTTCTATCGGCTGATTATAAGTTGCAGAATTTGGGTCTTTATCTAGCACCCGTCGCATGGTTGAAGCTTTATTTGCTAAACGGTCATAATTAAATGTTGGATATTGCACATCCACAAAGGCATAACGGTTAACAGTTGCATCTTCCACATGGCGCATATCTGAATCTTTTAGGGCCAATAAGTCTTTACGTTGAGATTCAGGGACAGAAACAACAAATAATGTATTATTATCCCAAACCTCTTTAAAGCGATTTTCATCAAAGCTGATATTCCCTAATGCAGGGTCAGCAACATAGACTCGTCCATCTTTATAAGCTTTATATACGACAAAATGCTTAAAACCAGCATAAGAAATTGGAACAATCGCGGGCTGTCCAAGATTGACCAAATCTGAAAACTCGCCACGATATCCCCCACTATCCAAACCAATAGCAGTTACAAAGCGCTTCATATCAAGTAGTGAGAAGCTTCGGCGTTCAATAATCCGCTGATATTCACCATACTGTAGCAAGCCACTCATGGTCTGCTGCTCAGTCAAGCTGGTGCCCACATAACCATTTAGAAGTGTAGTAAGCGCTGCTGAACCACAGCTATAGTCATATGCCTGTCGAACGATACCGCGAAACTGGTCTTCTACAGCAGGTTTAATCCTAACTGGTTCAATATGATTACGGCGAAAAGATAAATTACGTGAATCGGCAGTCTCTGTGTAATAAACAGTTCCTGGTGGCTTTTTTTCTATTTCGAAGGCTTCTGTCGCAAAGTAATATATCAATGCTGAGCCCAAAGCAATCTCTAACATAAGCACTTGTTCTAAATGGTGGCCTAACCGGCCTTATTCATTTTATTCTTAGAGCAATAGCTCTACATCCCTGTGTGTTGAAGATACCTTTTTTTTTTGTAAAAAACAGCTTTTTTTTAATCTTTTTGATGAATGTATAGTTCTACTTTAATTAAAGTGTTAATTAACTCTCATTTTTAAATATCAGTAGTTTCAATACATCTATTATTTATATAATAATTTTATATTAAACAAATATGTAAAATAATTTTCATTCAATAAAAAAAGCGCGTATTAAACGCGCTTTTTTTATTTTGAACTTTTTAAATTAGTGACCAGAAATTGTAATTGTAGAAGTACCTACATTTAAACCTTGAATCTCAACATCACCAATTGAAGCAGCAGTAGTTGTCGCTGTAGAACCTAAATGTACGCCTTGTACATAAATATTCATACCTTGAGTGCTGTTATTTTGGATTTTCAAACCATCTGGTACAACTGAAATATTCGCATTTACGTCTAAATCACCAGTTGTATTACCTGCACCACGAACCATAACTTTATCAAGAACAATTTGACCGCCACCTGCAGCGTCGTTAATACCAAAGTTAGATAAAGTTAAACCGCCTTGTAAGCTTGAATTTACTTTGATCATTGCACCTTGTGGAGTCGAACCTAACTGAACATTTGCCGAAATCGCCCCTAAAGACAAGTCTAGACCAGAGATAATTTCCGTTGGAGCTGTTTCAGTAATTCCACGTACCGCAGTAGTTGTATTTAATGTGCCTGAAGTACCTACACCAATAGAACCAACACTTACATCAACTGCACCAACATTTGCAGCAACGTTTAAAAACGCACCATTTGTACCTGAAGCACCAACGCTGTCAATTTTAAGATCTAACAAGTTTGCTGTTGGATCAGCCTGTTTAACTGTTACTCCGCTTATTACAATTGCACCAGCAGTTGCTGCAGCACCCGTAATACCTGTAGCAGGATCTAAACCATCATTATCATGAACAATTAATTTATCGACAGAGATAACGCCAGAACCTAAAGCGATACCGATGTTAATACCATCTTGACCTGTAGCAGCGCTTAGTGCAGCATCGTCCATGGACTGCATTGCCATTGCATTTGCACTGATAGCTAAAGAAGAAACTAAAGCAAGTTTAGTGAACATTTTCATTGAGCACTCTCCCAAGAGCATTTATTTTTTGACTTTAACCACTCTCATTGTCTCGAGTTGCATTTTTCTTTATATGGCAACCGAAACTTCCAATCCTTGAGTAGTTTTGCTTAGCAATTACTAAATTACATCTACGTTACTTTTTGTTCAACTAGTGTTGTGCATTTTTTGCCAACTACCCGACAAACGGTACACTCAATTTATTTCACTTTTAGCCTCCAAATACAACCCAATTCCACACTAAAATTCGACTATTTTTTCAGCGAAAAGTACCTCACTTATAAGTCTTCTCCCTTATGATCCATAAGTTGTAGTAAACTAATATTTCCCTCATTAACTATTCTCTTATTTAAAAATGTCTCAGTTAAAGAAAAAAATCTCATTACATGGTAAAAATGCTGCCGAGATTTTAAAAATTTTACAAGGATTAACTGGGCTCATTTATTTAAATGACAATAACTACCCTATTATTGGTTTTCTGCCTCAACAATACATTATTATTAAAAATAAGAATAATTTAGTTTTTCAGCGTCAATATTTTAATGAATATAAAAATATATCAAAATCAAATCAATTATTGGACTTTATTCAAATTAAAGAAAACAATTTAAAAGGAAATAAAAATATTAAATCGGCAACAAGTTTTAACGGCGGTTACATGGGGTTTATTAGTTACGATTTTGCTGCACATCAATTTATTAATACTCAAACTCATATACAGCCATCTTTATTCTTAGGCCAATATCGTTCTTTTTTAAAATATATAGATAATGATTGGTATTTTTTTAGTGATGAAGTAGATGCACTAGATCTATTCAAATATATTGAAATGAAATTAGAGAATTTTAATTCTAATAAATCTAGAAATATATTTGAATTAAAAACTTCTATTCAGCCAAGATGGTCCAAAGAAAAATATTTTGAAGCTTTTAATAAAATACAAGAATACATTAAAGCTGGAGATTGTTATCAAATTAATTTAACCCAAGAATTTAAAGCCGATTTTAAAGGATCCTTATTAAATAAAGCAGAAGATTTATGGAATCTTACTAATGCACCATATGCAGGTTATTTAAAATTAGATCAATTTGAATTATTAAGTTGTTCTCCTGAGCTTTTCATTGAATTCAATCAAAATAAACAAATTAAGACCCGACCTATTAAAGGAACCATGCCTCGATATGAGGATAGTGAAAAAGATTTTATTTCTAAACAAACTTTAAAAAACTCGCAAAAAGATCAGGCTGAGAATGTCATGATTGTTGATTTATTACGTAATGATTTGAGCATTTATGCCAATACCGGGTCGGTAAAAACAACGCAATTATTCGAGATTGAAAGTTTTAATCAAGTACATCACATGGTAAGTGAGATCGTTGCGACTCTTAAAGATGATATCAACCCAATGCAAATGTTGCTCTCTGCTTTACCGGGGGGATCAATTACAGGAGCCCCAAAAATCCGGGCAATGCAAATTATTGAAGAGTTAGAAGAAGAAGCAAGAGGTGCTTATTGCGGGACATTAGGTTACTTCAATTTTGATGGAACGGGTCGCTGGAATATACTTATCCGCAGCTTTCAACAATATCAAAATCAGCTTTCTTTGTGGGCCGGCGGTGGTATTACGATTGCCTCAAATGCAGAAGCAGAATATCAAGAAAGCCTTGATAAAATCTCTGCCATGCTGAACTTGATGAACAGCACAGCAGAATAAAACTTAAAGAATATCTTGTTTTAACGTTTGCACCAAACGCATATTCTGCTCATCAGTACCCACTGTAATACGCAAAAACTGATTAATACGAGGCTTATTGAAATAACGCACAATAATACCTTGTTCACGTAATTTCTGGGCGAGTTTGCCTGCATCATGGACTGAGTGTGTAGCAAAAATAAAGTTCGCTTTGGATGGCAAAACTTTAAAACCCAAGGTAGTTAAGTCATCTACTAACTTTTCACGACTAGAAATAACTTTCTGTAGTTGTTCTTCAAAATAAGCCTGATCTTCAAAAGAGGCTACCGCAGCCGCAATTGCAAAACGGTCAATAGGATATGAATTAAAACTATTTTTTACAGCTTCAAGCGCCGCAATTAAATGTGGCTGAGCGATTGCAAAACCAACGCGCAAACCAGCTAATGAACGAGATTTTGAGGTTGTTTGACACACAACCAGATTCTCATAACGATTTACTAAACTCACCGCAGACTCGGCACCAAAATCAACATAAGCCTCATCTATTACCACCACCCGATCTGGATTTGCTTTTAAAATTTGCTCTATATCTGGCAAATTCATTGCAATACTGGTTGGTGCATTAGGGTTTGTAATAACAATCCCACCATTTGGTTGTATATAGTCCTTAGCTTCTATCTCGAAATTCTCATTAAGTGGAATTTCTTTAGTTTTTGTTCCAAAGAACTGACTATAAACTGGATAAAAACTATAAGTAATGTCTGGATAAAGAATCGGTTCGTCTTGAAGAAAAAAAGCTTTAAAAATATGAGCAAGTACTTCGTCTGAGCCGTTACCAACAAAAACCTGAGAAATCTCAATATTCTGTTGCTTAGCAATCGCTTGTTTTAAAGCTGTTGCATCTGGGTCTGGATATAAACGCAATGCATCAGCTTGATGGGTTAAAACAGCTTGAACTGCTTCAACTACTTTTGGTGATGGCGGATATGGGTTTTCATTCGTATTAAGTTTCAATAAATTCTGAATTTTAGGCTGTTCACCAGGAACATAAGGCTCTAATTCACGAACTTCTGGACTCCAAAAGCGCATTTGTGCTGTAGATAAAGTCATGGTCTTATCTCAAAAAAGGGCTGAAAATCAGCCCTGAGTAATAATTAAAACACTACAAGGTTTATAAGCTTATTGATAACGATAGCGTGCTGAGCGTGCGTGGGCATCTAAGTTCTCTTGAACAGCTAATATGTCGGCTGTTTTAGCTAAGGTTTTAACCCCATCTTTCGAACACATAATTAGGCTTGAGCGTTTTTGAAAGTCATAAACGCCTAATGGAGAAGAAAAACGAGCAGTTCCAGATGTCGGCAATACATGATTTGGGCCCGCACAATAGTCACCGATTGCTTCAGGTGTATAACGCCCCATGAAAATTGCTCCAGCATGACGAATATCTTCGCTCATCGCTTCGGCATCATCTAGGCATAGTTCCAAATGCTCTGGTGCAACCTGATTAATCAACTCAATTGCTTCTGCACGGTCTTTGACTAATACCAAAGCACCACGGTTTTCAATTGAAGTTCGCGCAATATCTGCCTTTGGCAGTTCATTTAAATGCTTTTCAATTGCCAACTCTACTTCATTGAACAAAGCTTCATCTGGAGTTATGAAAATAGCTTGAGCAACTGTGTCATGTTCAGCTTGGGATAAAACGTCCATTGCTAACCAATCTGCATTATTCTCACCTTCTGCATATACTAAAATTTCAGAAGGTCCAGCAATCATATCGATGCCGACTTGACCAAATACAGCACGTTTAGCAGCTGCTACAAAACGATTCCCTGGCCCAGTAATTTTATCTACAGCCGGAATTGTCTGTGTACCATAAGCTAAAGCTGCTACGGCCTGCGCGCCACCAATGGTAAAAACTCGGCTAACTCCCGCAAGGTAAGCTGCCGCAAGAACCAATGGGTTTAATTCACCATTTGGTGCTGGCACAACCATAATAATTTCAGGCACACCCGCTACATGAGCAGGTACAGCATTCATTAGAACTGAAGATGGATAAGAGGCCAAACCACCAGGCACATAAATACCGACACGGTCTAGGGGCGTAACTTTTTGCCCTAATGTATTGCCCAACTCATCCATATAAGTCCAGCTATCTTGTTTCTGAGCTTCGTGAAATGTACGAATACGCTTTGCTGCTAACTCTAGAGCATCACGAATTTCTGGGCTTAAACTATCAAAAGCAGTTTTAAGTTGTTCTTGAGATAATTCTAAATCTGAAAATTGATGCGCAGGATGTCGATCGAACTGTTGAGTAAGCTTTAAAACATGATCATCACCATGCTGACGAACATCAGCAATAATTTGATCTACTGTTTGCACTAAATTAAGATCATTCACGGTTTCAAATGCTAAAAGCTCAGCAAAAACCTGTTTGAAGTTCTGATCTTGAGTCGATAAACGTCGCATCAATTTACCCACAAGGCGAAAAAGAAAAAGTAAGTTTACTCTTTTTCTAAGCGCTTGTGGGCATCATCTAGCTTAACTATTGCAAAAGCATGATGGGAAATTGCTTTTAACGCGATTGAACAGCTTGTTCAAGCTGCGAAATGATTGGATTTAACAAAGTTTGTTTACGTTTAAAACTGGCTTTATTTACAATTAATCGAGAAGATACTTTGCAAATCTCTTCTAATGGCTCAAGACCATTCGCTCTTAAAGTATTACCAGTATCGACCACATCCACAATGTAATCACCCAACCCAACTAAAGGTGCAAGCTCCATAGAACCATAGAGCTTAATCACATCGACTTGCTCACCTAAGCTTGCATAATACTGACGTGTAAGATTGACATATTTCGTGGCAATTTTTAAACGACCCTTTGGATGCTCCATGCCTACTTTACCAGCTGTCATTAACTTACATTTAGCAATTTGCAAGTCAAGCAACTCATATACATGCTGAGCTCCATGCTCCATCAAAACATCTTTACCCGCTACACCTATATCTGCTGCACCATTTTCTACATAGGTTGGTACATCAGATGCACGTAAAATCAAAATACGTACTTGCTTATGCGTAGTAGGAAAAATGAGTTTACGAGACTTTTCCGGATCTTCGAGCAAATTAATACCCGCTGTAGCCAATAAAGGTAACGTCTCTTTTAAAATACGCCCTTTACTTAATGCCAAGGTCAAACCATGATCAAAATTACCCATCACATCAAAATTAGGATCATCGTTTCTTACATCATTCATTAACTTACTCGCTTAATTTTGGCACCTAAACCTTGAAGTTTCTCTTCGACATGTTCATAACCACGGTCAATATGGTAGATACGATCAATTAAGGTATCACCCTCTGCAACTAAAGCAGCCAGAACTAAAGAGAATGAAGCACGTAAATCTGTTGCCATAACAGGCGCCGCCTGTAAGGTTTCAACTCCGGTTACGACAGCATCGTGACCTTCTACCTGAATATTAGCGCCCATTCGTGACAATTCAGGAACATGCATAAAACGATTTTCAAAGATCGTTTCAGAGATTGTCGCAAATCCGCGGCCAATAACATTTACTGCCATTAGTTGTGCTTGCATATCAGTTGGAAATTCTGGATGTGGCAAAGTTCTAAAACTTACAGCTTTAGGACGTTTACCCAACATATCAAGTTCAATCCAGTCATCACCACGAGTGACTTCAGCACCCATTTCTTCAAACTTATCCAGAACAGACTCAAGCAATGCTGGATCCGTATGAGTTGTTTTTATACGGCCACCCGTAATTGCAGCAGCAGCTAAATAAGAACCTGTTTCAATGCGATCAGCAACAACAGCATATTCACAGCCATGCAAACTTTCTACGCCAGTTACAATAAGAGTATCTGTATCAAGGCCTTCAATCTTAGCGCCCATTTTAATTAACATTTGAGCAAGGTCAGTGATTTCAGGTTCACGAGCTGCATTACGAATAGTCGTAACACCGTCTGCCAATGCTGCTGCCATTAAGATATTTTCAGTACCGCCAACAGTAACCATATCAAAAACAACTTCACCACCTTTTAAGCGACCATCAACTGAAGCATGGACATAACCATTTTCAACTTCAATATGTGCACCTAAAGCTTCTAAAGCTTTTAAATGCTGGTCCACAGGTCTTGAACCAATCGCACAACCACCTGGTAAAGAAACTTTAGCATTACCATAACGTGCTAATAATGGTCCTAAGACCAAAATTGAGGCGCGCATCGTTTTTACCAATTCATAAGGTGCAAACTGATTATCTAAAGTAGAGGTATCTGCTTTTACTGTGTCATTTTCATAGCCAATCGTTACCCCTAATCCACCAATTAGCTTTACCAACGTATTAACATCTTTAAGATTTGGGACATTGGTTATTGTAATTGGAGAGTCTGCAAGAATAGTTGCAGCAAGTAAGGGTAAAGCCGCATTTTTAGCACCAGAAATGCGCACTTCACCTTCGAGCTTAACACCACCCGTAATTAAAAATTTATCCATTAAAATTTAAGCTCCGAAAAGGCTTGCTTTACGCCATTCATCTTTGGTCATTGCACGAATTGTTACTGCGTGAACTTCCCCACTTGCAATATAAGTATTTAATGGTGCATAAACTAATTGTTGACGAGCCACTGTACGCTTACCTTCAAATTGATCATCCACAATACGGAGGTCAAATTTTCCAGCCTGTCCGCTCACCGCTACTTCCGCTACTGGGAAAGCTTCTTTTAAAATTTGAGTGAGCTGTTCACTATTCATTGCAAAGACCTCTGACACACCTAAGGGGTAAAACGGAGTATTTTACTATAACTTTTTCCAAGAATTCAGTACGTGTTTCTATTTTATCAATAAAAAAGAGGCTATCTTTCAAGCCTCTCTTAGTTTCACAAAACTTATTAAACAGAAACAGTAACTTGCGAATAAGTACATTGCATTTTACGATATCTTAATAATTGTTTTTTTAATTTTTCAGTCAATTTTTTAATTGAAGTATACATATCATCAGCGGTTGCCTGAGCAAACAACTCAACCCCAGGCAATCTTACGATAGCCTCTGCAACATGATTTGAACTGCCCTTATGAGAGCGCTTATCAATTTGATGATCTTTCGTTAATTTAATCTGCATACTGTTCACCTGATCTAGGTGTTTCGTTAATTGATTAAATTTTGATTTAATATTTTCTTCTATAGCTGGTGTAATTGCTAAATGATGTCCACGAATCGTTATTTGCATAATTCTATCCCTCACCTTTTTTAGGTTATTTAAAGAAGAACCAAAACGATTTAATGCTATCAAAAAGAAACTTAGAACAATTAAACCATTTTAGCGACTCCTCTTGGTGAAATTAAAATTTCATTATTTCGTAATAATGAATCTTTAGAATAGCCATACTTCAAAATTCAGATCAAGACTTTTCTTTCAGACGATGAAGGAATATGTAACGATTCTCGATATTTTGCGACTGTTCTTCTTGCTACTTCAATTCCCTCATCTTTTAATAATGTAGCAATTACATTATCTGACAAAGGTTTACGCGGATTTTCACTTGCTACCAGCTTTTTAATCATTGCACGAATAGCAGTGGAAGAAGCCTCTCCTCCAGAGGTAGTACCTACATGACTAGAGAAAAAATATTTCAACTCAAAAAGGCCACGTGGGGTAAGCATATACTTATTTGTGGTTACGCGAGAAACTGTAGACTCATGCAATTCCACTTCTTCAGCAACATCTCGAAGAACCAGCGGTTTCATTGCTTCAGCACCTATTTCCAAAAAAGATTTTTGATGCTCAACAATACAGGACGCCACTTTTAATAGCGTTTTATGTCTTTCATCAATACTTTTAATAAAGTTTTTTGCTTCAAGCATCTGATTACGTAAATATAAATTGTCTTCACTTTGATCTGCTCTACGAATCATACTAGAGTAAAAAGTATTAATTCTTAGTTTAGGTAATATATCTGGGTTTAGTTGAACCTGCCAATGCAAATCTTTTTTAGAAACCACTACATCGGGAATTTGATAATCTGATTCTTGTTTATCAAAATCCATCCCTGGATACGGTTTCAATGTTTTTAAAAGATTGATTGCAAACTTCAATTGATCTTTCGTTAGACCTGTCTGCTTGAGTAATTTATTTAGATCATTTGCTATTAAAAGTTCATAATGTTGCAATAGGCTTTTTGCCTCGTTGAGATATTCAACGTCTTTCGATAAAAATTCGAGCTGTATTTTTAAACATTCTGCTAAATTACGTGAACCGATTCCTAATGGATCAAGTCTTTGAATATGCTTTAAAACAACCAAAACTTCATCTTCTTCTATCTCTTCTCTAATATCCATTTCATCCAATAATTGCTGTGATGCTAAAATGATTTCCTCTAATTCAGCATCCAAGAATCCTTTATCATCTAATGCATCAACAATACAGTAAGCAATTAATTGATCTATTTTAGAAAAGTGTAAGAGATTAACTTGTTCTAAAATATGTTCTTTTAAAGATAATTGAACTTGGCGATTATCCTCTCGCTCTTCAAACTCTGGAGTTGCCAAAGCGGTTGATTGATGAGTATAAATATCATCCCACTCAGTATCGACTGGTAAATCATCAGGCAAATGATTTGCATTTAATTCAGTTGTTAAGTCATCTGATTCTTTACTTTCTAATGTAGACAGACTTTCTATTAATGTTTCTTCTTCTATTTTTTCAAGTAAGGGATTACTATCTAGTTGGATCTGAATTTCCTGTTCAAGCTCTAAACTAGAGAGTTGTAACAAACGAATCGCCTGCTGCAATTGAGGTGTTAACGATAGAGAATTCGCAACTTTCAACCCAACAGATAATTTCATATATTTCAGATTCCATTAAACAAGCAAAAATCATGCCTATTCAATATTTATAACATATAGTTTCTATTTATCATATATATCAGTTTAAAATTTTCAGAAGAAAAAATAGTATTTTTAAATTAAAAAGCCTTACAACAGAATAATGTTATTGAATTAATTTTTAAAAATATGTCCTCAAACAATTATAAATTTCTTTTTATTGTTGGGTATTTAAATCTTGCACCGCGATAATTTTGAACTGCATAGGTAGAAGCTCAATTTTAATTGCTCATATCATAAGCAAAGATCGAAA
>NZ_JAHPRP010000017.1:0-44575 GCF_025513915.1 Acinetobacter sp. WU_MDCI_Abxb74 | reverse complement strand
CGTGTCTCTGTCCGAGTCTGATTCTCTGTCAGAATCAGAGTCACTGTCCGAGTCAGACTCAGAGTCGCTATCAGAGTCTGAGTCGCTGTCAGAGTCCGAGTCGCTGTCCGAATCAGAGTCACTGTCAGAATCCGAGTCACTGTCAGAGTCCGAATCACTGTCCGAATCCGAGTCGCTGTCCGAATCAGAATCGCTGTCAGAGTCCGAGTCACTATCAGAGTCCGAGTCACTGTCCGAATCAGAGTCGCTGTCGCTGTCAGAATCGCTGTCGCTGTCCGAATCAGAATCGCTGTCCGAATCAGAGTCGCTGTCAGAATCAGAGTCGCTGTCAGAATCAGAGTCGCTGTCAGAGTCAGAATCGCTGTCGCTATCAGAATCCGAATCGCTGTCCGAATCAGAATCGCTGTCCGAATCCGAGTCGCTGTCCGAATCAGAGTCGCTGTCAGAGTCCGAATCGCTGTCCGAATCAGAGTCGCTTTCTAAACTATTATTTTTATCGCTGTCATGAGCCCACCACAAAATTCCTGCTGCGGTTAGTGGTACAGATAACCATGCCCATGGAGATGCAGCACCATCATGATAAAGCAATGGTTCAATACTATCGATATAACTATAAGTGATATGGTCTAATAAGGCCCCATTACTGTCAGTAAACTGTACCCACAGTAATTTATGATTATTATCTTCAAAAACTAAACTATTATCGGTTGAATAATTACCACCATTAAAGAAATCAATTATTACTATTTGCTCACCGTTTTTTAAAGTAATAATTGCATTTCTACCGTCTTGTCTAATTTCAGAAACATCATCTTTATTTACTTTTATTAAAATAACTGATGCTTCGGAAAGAGTGACTGTATCTTTTGTCGTAGTTTCTAAGGTTTCATGACTATCCTTAGAAACCACCCTTATTTCAGACATATTTATTCCCCTTCTCAGGATTATTTAATTAAACCAATCCAATTTAGAGCTCTTAAATTTTATTAAATAAGAAGAGCCCAAATTAAGGGATAAATTAGATAAAACAAGGGCCAACCTCAACGCATAATTTAATTGTAAACATGAATTACGTCACAAAAAAATAGCAAAAAGAAGTTTATTTATTAACCAAAATAAAACCAAAATTATTAATTATTATTTTTCAAAGAATTAGAATCAAATTAAAATAAAAATATGCTTTTAATATTTTTATGTTTTAAAACACAAACAATAAAAACCACACATTTAAAACAAGATATTATCTCGATTAATATCTATATGGTTTTTAAATATTTAAAAGCCATATAGATATATATTTTTTACCTTTCTCTTAAAGCTTCTTTGGCTTTATTAAATGGTTTAAGCAAGTAATCCAGTACCGTTTTTTCACCAGTACGAATATCTACCGTTGCCACCATACCCGGTGTAATACCGTATGCCTTACCTTGTTTATTATAAAGCTTGTCAGAATCAGTCCGGATATAAACACGATAATAGAATTGATCCTGTTTAACCTCATCACGAATCGTGTCTGGTGAAATAACCGTTACCTTACCTTTTAAACCACCATAAATTGAGTAGTCATAAGCAGTAATCTTAACCAGCGCTTCTTGTCCCGGACGAATAAATGCAATGTCACGCGGTAAAATACGCGCTTCAATCAGCAACTGCTCATCAATTGGAACAATGGTCATCAACTTACCGTTTTGTGGAATAACACCACCATGGGTAGTGACCGCAATTTCTTTGACAACACCACGTACTGGTGCTTTAAAAATGGCACGATCTAAGCTGTCAGTACGCCCCAGCACAACTTGTTGCTGCGTTTCAATATCGGTATTGGCTTTTGATAACTCTTCACGAGCCTCCACGAAATACTGGTTCTGCACATCATTCATTTTATTCCTAAGATCATTGGCTTCACGACGTAAACGTAAAACTTCAACCTCACTGGCTGCACCTTTAGCAACCAACGGTTCGGTCATTGCCAGTTCTTGTTGTACCAGTTGCAATGCCTGCCTAAAACCTGCAAGTGTTTGTTCGAGATTAGCCCTGCGGGACGCATATAATGCCGTTTCTTCATGTACAAGTTTTGGTTCTTTCAGCACAATTTCAGGAAAAGCCAATGATGTTCCATTTACTTCCGCCCGCAAACGTGAAGCTGTTGCCTGAGCAGAAATAAGCAAAGATCTTGATTCACCGACATTCGATGCAAAACGGGTTGGATCTAATTGTGCAAGAATTTCACCTTTTTGAACAATGTCGCCCTCTTGCACATTCAGCTTGGTTAAAATACCGCCTTCTAAAGACTGGATGACCTGCTCTTTAGATGATGGAACTACTTTACCTGTGCCGGTAGAAACTTCTTCAAGTTTAAATACCCATGCCCAGATAAAGAAAATAACTAAACCAATCCCCACAATCCAGATCACTAAACTGGCACGGGGTAACGGTGGTTCGCTATAAGAGACATTCATTGAACGCGTAAGTTCTTGTTCTTTTTGTGGTTCGCTCATGAATTATCCCCTTGCGCTTGTTTTTGTTGGGCTGTCGATTGGTTAAGGACCTGATCTCTTGGACCATCCATCACGATTTTGCCTTCGTTCACGACAATAATACGGTCCACCAGTTCTAAAACAGCTCGGCGGTGTGTCGCAACGACCAAGGTCCGATGTGCCAGCCATCCTTTTAAATGATCAATCAGTTGCTTCTCTGCCACATCATCAATGGATGCTGTCGGTTCATCGAGTAATAAAATATTAGGTTGACGAATCAATAAACGGGCCAATAACAATGCTTGTTTCTGACCACCCGAGAAACCAACCCCACCTTCTAAAATCAGGTGATCGAGTCCTTCTTTTTTCTCTTGCACAAAAGGTAATGCACCTGTCATGACTAAAGCCCGAAGAATATCTTCATCCGTTGCAAGCGGAGCACCCAAAGTAAGATTTTCACGAATCGTACCGTAGAAAAGACAAGCGTTCTGGTTAAGTAAACCCATATCACGACGTACATCAGATGGGTCAATCAGGGAAAGATCCAGACCATCTAAATGCACGGCACCTTGAGTTGGAATTTGCATTCCTGATAGAAGCTGAAGCAGTGTCGATTTACCTGCACCATTGCGCCCCAGAATTGCAATTTTTTCACCAGCACGAATTTTTAAGTGGCGAACTGCAAGGCTCGGACGTGGTTCATCCTCACTATATTGGAACAAGACATTTTTTAATTCGTAGTCGCCATTTAAAGCAGCCTTGTGTACCAGATGCGAACGCTCTGGCTGATCGATCGGACGTTGCATGAGTTCATCTAAGCTTTGTTTTGCTACTTTCGCCTGCTGTAAACGACCTAAAACACCTGTGATATGACTAATCGGTGCCAACATACGTGAAGATAAAATTGAACAGGCCACTAACGCACCCGTAGTCATTTCCCCTTCCATTACCGCAAAACTTCCCACTAACACTACAAGTGCGTAGGTCAGTCCCTGAATCTTTTGTGTCCATGCCATTAAGGTGCCGACAATTTTACGTTGTTTCATCCCAATATCGGCAGAAACATCATTCATGTGGTTCCACTGGTTTTGGAAACGCGATTCTGCACGCAACAACTTGATATCTTCAATACCCTGCACCGCTTCAACCAGAATGGCATTACGGATTGAAGATTCTCTCATACCTTCCTGTGCGAGTTGTGCTAGCTTTTTCTGCACCAGAATACCCGGCAAAATCATAAGTGGCACAACCAGTAACATCACCCAAAACAGCTTGCCGCCAATAATGGCAAAAATGGTCAGGAACAGGAAAAAGAATGGGAAATCTGCCATCGCCGTAATGGTGGTTGAAGTCACCAGTTCACGAACACCTTCGAGCTCACGAATCTGGGAAATAAAACTACCTGTAGACCTTGAACGGTCTTTATTTCTAATTCTTAATGCATGGCCAAATACGCGGTCAGAAACCCGTAAATCAGCACGTTTACCAATAATATCAGATAGATAAACTCGGGAAACACGTAAGACAAACTCAAAAACAGCAGCAATGAGTACACCACCTGCCAGAACCCATAAGGTTGGAACAGACTGTGAAGGCACAACACGGTCATAGACTTGCATTGAGAAAACAATAGTTGCCAGTGCTAGTACATTGGCAATGAGCGAGGCAAACATAATATCAACGTAACGCTTCCAGTCCCTTAGAACAATTGACCAGAACCAGCTTGCTTCATACGGTTTGATATATTCATCAATACGTGCATCGGGAATAGAGGTTTCAGGACGCAGAATATAGACATTCTTAACCTTATCTTTTAAAGCACCTAAAGAGACATTCTGCGAAAGCCCTTGATCTCCACTAAACTGAATACTGACATTCCCTTGGCTATCTGCTTTATCAACAACCCCAACTTGCCCGTCATTAAACTCGACCAGAACAGGTAGCCGCCACGGATTAAGTAAATCTAATGAAAAAGGCACTTTACGTAAATTTAGTCCAACCTGACGTGTCATTAACTGTAAAACATCATCAAGGTTTTGATTCTGGTTCCAGTCAAGTTGTAAACGGATTCTTTCTTCTGAAGGCTCAATTCGATAATGTTTAGCAATCGTTAAGACCGACTGCAACCAGGGCTGGTAGTTTATTTTTGTCATCATGGTTGTACTTCGAACCCCTGAATTGAAATATTATTTAAGCCATAGGCTTGGCGGGAACGTCCTGTTGCCGAAATGTACTGAACAATACTGTTGTAAATATCATAACGTGCAGATTCGAGTTCTGAATTGGCACTATGAATGGCCTGTTCTGCATTCAATAAATCGACCAATGAACGTGTACCCAGTTTGTACTGCTCTTGATAAAGTTCACGTGTACGAACGGTTGTTGCCTGACGATTAGTCAGCACCTGCATTTGACGTTGTTTATTTTCAATTTGCTCACGGCTGGTTCTGATCTGGTCAAGAACATCCAGATAAACTGAATTGACCTGAGATTTAGCTGCTTCTTCGGCATAGCTTGCCATTTTAACCTGAGAAGAAACTGCGCCACCTTGATAAAACTGACTGCTTGCTTCAAGCATGACGGAACTATATAGACCGTCATCTTTATCATTGTTTGGATTTCTGCCGTTAATAGCCTGACTTAAGGAACCTTTAACGGACAAGGTTGGATAACGTGTTAAACGAGTCTGTTCCTTTTGTGCCTTGGCAACTTCCACACCCGCTTGAGCCGCAATCATTTTTGGGATGGTATTGAATTCAGGCTCACTATAGAGACCAGATTGCTTCACCAAATCATCAGGAATGACCCATACTTTATTAAAAACATCGACTCCTACCAGAGTTCTTAGATGTTGCTGGTACTGACGTAATAAGGATTGCTGAGCAATTAGTGTTGATTGTGCAGATTCTAAATATGTTTGTGCCTGAACTGGATCAGCTTGGCTACTAATACCTGCATTTGCACGTAAATTAGCAATATTCTGAATTCGCTGAATACCTGCAATTTGCTGCTCGGCAATTTTATTTAATTGAAGATAGCGCTGAATATTGACAATCGATTGCGCAACATCAAGTGCAATATCATCAATACTGACCAGCACATTGGCCTGCTCAACCTGAACCTTAGCCTGCTGAACCGATACACCTGATTTTACTTTGCCAAAATCAAAAAGCATTTGAGTTGCAGATAACGTGAGTAACTGTCTCCCCCGCTCACCACTACTTAAGTCACCTGTACTGATACCACCTGAAAGCTGTGGATAATAACCTGCCTTGGCAAAATCAATACCCGCATTTTGGCCAGCTAAAGTGGAAATGGCTTGAGAAATATTAGGGTTTCGTTGAACTGCATATTGAATCGCATCAATTAAACTGACTTGATTGTTCCACATCGCAGTAGACGTCGGTAAATAGTTCCCATCATTTTCTAGCCGTTGAAATTGACTCTGATCAAACCCTAAATTACTTAATTTTTGAAAATCGACAGATCGGTAACTTTCATCTGGCGTGGGTTTAAAGAGTTGAGAAACTTTTTTTGTTAAGCTTTTTCCTGAGTTAACAGACGCGGTATCTGCCTTTGTAATTGATATTGATACACTAGAAGCAATAAAAAAAAATATAAAAAACTTCGTACCTGATCTGATTATAAGTTGGAAATCATTGTGGGAAAAAGGCAATTTACTCATTAGAAGATCTAATCTCTTGAAATATTGTAAAACAATCCAAAACTCAGTTAAAAATTATCAAAAATATTAAATTCCATACTTTAAATAAATAATTTTCAGAATAATTTTCTTAGCGAAAAAATAAAGAAAAAAATGATTAATTTTTAACAATAGAAACTAAATATTTAATTTACTTATAATTTAAATTATAAAAGTGAGTTTTAAACACATATATTTAAAACCAATTAAACACCTATAAAAACTATAAAATTCAATTATTAGAATAAATAATTTCCATAAAAAAAACCTACCTCTTGGGGAAGTGGTAGGCTATAAACTCTAATATATATACTTCTTCAAAAATATATTATTTATTTAAATTCATCAATAAGGATTAATTTAAAATAAAATTAAAACATATAATTAAAACACATCAAAAAAAATAAAATATTTTCTATTTATTTTAGAGCACATGTGTTGTGCTTAAAAAAGGTTGCCAATAGTAACCCTTTTACATTGGCATCTATAAAAAAATATATGATCTTTATGTGAGATCCAAATAGCCAAATACAGCCTTTTCCACTCGCTGCTGCAAATGATTTAAATCACTTTCCCCTGCTATACCTGCTGCGTTAATCATTCCTTTGCTTAAAGCAATTACATCTTGTGCGGCTATCTGTGCATCTGAAATGCCAGAACGAATAAACAGATCAGAAATTATGGTTTCAAGCTCATGTTGAAGCTCGCTTTCCTCAAAGTCTTTTCCAATGAGTTCAGAAGCAAATTCTAGTGTTCGTGCCAACTGAGGACGATTCAATTGATGTTGCACAGCAGCCTGTATGATGAGCTTTAGTTTTTCCTTTAAGTCTGCGGCGTCGTGTTGCTGTATGGCTTCAACAATACGATTTGAAAGCTCAACTCGCTCACGTCGAATTAACTCGACAATTAAGGCATCTTTTGACGGAAAGTATTGATATAGGCTACCAATGCTTACGCCAGCAAGTTCAGCCACTGCATTTGTGTTAAATCCAGCAAAGCCTAAAGACTCTAGAATGCGAGCTGCCGCCTCTAAAATAGCTTCGAATGTAGCAACTGAGCGTGCTTGACGCGGGCGTTTGCGTGGGTCTGGAAGTGTTTCTGACATGGGCCGAAATGCGAGTATGTAATGTGAGTAATCACTCCTATACTGACTGAGTCATGTTGATATGACAAGCAAATGCTTTCAGTTGAACTACAACTCGCCTCAGTCATGGAGTGGTTATGTCTAGAACCTATACTTTTTTTATTCATTTAAGAGCTTTGCCTGCTTGGTTGGCTTTAGCTCGTGAAAAGCGTACTGAGTTTAGTGCTCAAAAGCTTGAGCCTATTTTTGAGAAGTACCCAACTGTAAAAGTTCGCTGGTATGACGTTGAAGCGTTTAGCACTAAAGCGAGTGATATTGCTGTGTTTGAGACGGCATCTCTGCAAGATTATTATTTTGTGATTGATGCGATTCGAGACTCTGAGTTTTGTACAGTGCCCTATTTTGAGTTTGTAGAAATTATTCCTGCAATTGAAGATGGGTATGTGGAGTATGAAAGTTCTTTATAGAGGTTCGTAAATGATCTTTAAGTTGCACGACCAGTAGCTATTCTGGTCGTAATTGGCAAACTCTATCAATTTAAAGACTATAATAATTATGTAAAGTTTCAATCATTTCATTACTCAAATTTTTAATTACTATTAATGAAAGCTCTTCAGATTCATTAACACCAAAAATAATTTCATCAGAACCAATTAATTTTAGTGAAGTTCCCTTTTTTAAAAAACTTATAAATAAAACATTATCTAATAATTGAATAGTAAAATTTTCACTAAAATCATCGCGATACTCTATTATTTCACTTACCCAAAGTGAAGTATCAAAAATTGGAAATACAGATTCAACGTTTTCAATTTCATTAATTTTTTTAGTTACTAAATTAATATCTGATTTTTCAAAACAGACTAAAGTTATTGAGTTAAGCTCACCTGACTTTAATAAACCTATTTCAAGAAGTGAAGAAATATCATCCCCAGCTCTCCAATAAAGTTCAGAAGCAATATTTTCAGAAAAATTTACAGTTAATGGTACATATTTATCAACACTTATCTGTATATTTTTTACATTCGATTTTTTATAAAATTTCAACATAATCCCCCTACAATTATTTCTACTATAAATTTAATGATTGATGTGAAGATAAGATTTTATTTAAGTATTAATTTAAAAATAAGGATATTATAAGAAACATCTAAAATTATTAAAAATGATTGATAAACCCATGTTCAACAAACCAAGTCGTAAGATTATTCTCTAATTTATCTAAATCAAAATCATCAAACTTGTACTTTCTAACAATCGACGGCATTTCTTGCAATAATTTTTCACACAACGCTGTAACACGTTGTTCGTGCGTCATTACGACAAACTTATGATAATCCAGCATGATATCCATATATAAAACCTGTTCTTTTTTAGAATGCCTTATCCGTTGCTTAAATTCGAGATGGGGAGAACGACACATAAAAATTATGCTTAATCTTTTTAAGCTTGTGCCATAATCCTGTTTTTCGATAAATTTACAAAAGTTCGTAGAAGCCATTGACATTGAGGCAGTCCCAACACCTGTTTCGATATTTGAGTCTGCTGTTATAAAAAATCTAAACATTTCTATTTCACCATTTTATTGCCAAATTAAATGATTAAGTTGATCGATTATTTTCTCAAGCTCAAGTCCATAACTTGTAGGTTCAGAAGTATCATCAAATCCTTTATCACACAATTCAATCGCAACTAAATTCATTAACTCTTGATATTCTTTTTTTGTGCAATTCTCTTCAGACAGACATTTAACTAAGTGTAAATTATTAGATGAGCGTGACTGAAGAATTTCTCTAATCACAAGTAACATTTTATTATTCATTTTATTCATACCATCTTTAGGTTTAGGTCATAAATTTTTAAGAACTATCTTTACACTTTTAACTCCATTAGTTTTCTACAAAAAATCTCTAATAATTCAAGTTTATCCACACAATCATCTGGAGCAATCAAAGAATTTAATATCTCTTCATCATTCACTAGATTAATTAAATGAATGCCCAACCATCCTGAACTCCAAAATTCGATTCCCCCTAAAATTTTACTATCTTCGACCTCAACTCGCTCTAAATCACCGAATCCCAAAACTTCTCCCTCCTTAAAACTAGTAAAAGTTATTTTATAATTTTCTTTAATTATAGAAAGATATACTTTATTAAAATAATTCAATGAGATATCCATGATTACTCCCTTTTAAAAATCATAATAAAATTTCTACATTAAGTACTAACTTATACTTTGCCTATAAAATTAATCTTCTTAATTTAATCAAATGCTCCAAATAAAATTTGAAATAGATCTAAATTATTTATTTGAAAAGTTTTCAATTTTTATTCCAATCATAATTCCTATAAAGAAAGATATATAAAAATAATTCCATGAACTATCAGAAACAATTGGTGAAAAGATCAACCCTATTAGAAAAAATAAAAAAGTAAAAACACATGCAAAAAGCAATGAAATCAATTTAAAAAAATTATGAACAAAAAATATTTTATAAAATACTTCACTCATTTTATCTAAAGTTAGGACAAATACCTTTTTGTAGAAAAAACCAACTCCTATTCCTACTACTCCCCCTAAAACACTTACTAAAATTAAATTATCCAACATAATCATTAACTCTACATGTTCAATAAATGAATTTGCTTAGAGGTTTAGTTCCCAAAACTCTAGTTATTTTATTTAATTACTACTCAAAATCAGGATATACAAAATCGTATTTTCCTGTTTTTATACGCTCAACAATATCGTAAGGATTCACAACTACACCAATTTCTGCCTTACGATTTTCTCCCTCTAACCTCCCTACACGAGTAAAGTCTTCATCATTTATATGCCATACATACCAATTGTTAGATACTTTAATCTTCTCTGTCCCCACTTTTGCTCCATAGTCATTCGTATCCCGAAAAAGAATATTAGAAATATCACCAACCTCTCTAATATTTCCAACTTTTTCCCATAAATTCATTTTCAATCCAAACTTAGTCACACAGTGAGCATAAAACTCTACTTCACCGTTTACGATTTCCAATAAATCAATATCAGCTTCCAATGGGAATAATTTTTTAAAGCTTCTGATCACATCACTATTGAGTTGAGTTAAATCAAAAGCAATTAATTGAAAATATTTTTTCTCATCATTATCTAACTTAACTATAAATACATCACCGATCTTGGTGTTTTTCCTTATCATTTTTCGATTCCAGACTTTTCCCAATATTTCGGGCTAATTAATTTTCTCTTTCAATAGCATACTGCCATTTTACCCAAGACTAAACTGATTAATTAAGCGCTACTCTCTTCACTTTAGCTAATCAGGCACCCCATCATAAAAATTCAATTTCAAACTTTTAGCCTCAGTTTCCCTCCCCCAAAACCACTCCAACACCACATCCCGTTCATCCACACGATTTGAACTCAAAACCTGTAGCATCAAGCCATCAATTAAGTTTAAAAACATGTTGGCATCGGGTTTTAGTGTGTTGTTTTCTAGACTAAAGACCAAATCAAAAAGCTCTCGAAGTAGCCATTTTCGATATTCAACCGCCATGCGGTAAGCCGTTGGATAAAGCTGTTTTATTTCAAACATGGCTTTAAACAAAAGGTGGTAAAGGCTATTCACATCGACATGTAAACGCACAATTTCTTTGAGTTTATCGGCTGCGTTTGGGTAGCGGTGTGAGTAGACAATTGCCAGCACTTCTTCTTTCAGTCGGCTTTTTTGAAAGCTTATGCAGGTTTCAACCAGACGTTCTTTTGAATGAAAGTAGTTATAAAGCGTGGCTTTTGGAATTTTAGTTTCTTTAGCAATCAGGTCTACGCCCGTGTTGTGAAATCCATAGATATTAAATAGATCTACTGCGCTATGAATAACTTTTAATTTTTTTGAAGCCGTTTCTAAAGTTGACATAGTTTTACCGTTATAAATTCTTGTTGTTTCTAAATGAGATAAAAAGCCTGTGCCCCTTCTGGGAGAAAAAAAGGCACAGCAAAGCCGTAAGACGGTGCTTGGCACATCTCAAGTTTTATTGTTGATATAAGTTTTTAGCCGTAATGACTTAAAGTCTGAAAAGCGGTTAAGCCTTCAAACTGTTTAAAGATGAATTAAGTGGTGTCGTTATAGCTTTTGGCATTGAGTGCCAAGAAATAATGGATGTGCATAGCCAACTCCTAATTTTGGGAGTTCTGCCAAAGCATTAATTTAGAATTATGGTGGCAGAACGAGCAAGGGTTAGCAGACTGATAGTAAGAACCAGCACACCCGAAGGTGTCCCTCACTCGCCCTACCGCAACGAGCGAGGGACGATTGATACACATAAGACTACTCCTCAGAAGGAATAATCTGATGCTCTTACTATACGGTCTGCTAAAACCGGCTGGCAATGTAGGCCAGCAGGCAAAGCATAATCTGAGAATTTAGAGGTGTCAATGTAGCTTTTATGACAAGTATTTAAATTTATTATTATTTTTCATTAGATTAACTTAACTATTATTTTAGATATTATATTTAATTATATTTTTAAATTAAGTGAAGCAATCCGTGCTTATTGATTTCTTAATTAGACTTTTAATGTGAAACAACAAAATGATAAGTGGGATTAAACAATCTCCGTCTGCCCCACTTGGTGATAAGCACGATTAAAATAAACCAAACTTTGGTCATGCTGGCTTTGTTTAATCGCAACAATCGGACAAATCAGAATAGTGTGCGTGCCGACTTGTTGAATTTGTTCAATCTCGCAATCGAAACTTACCAAAGCATCATCTAACACAGGTGAACCTGTTTCTAACTCAATCCATGTGCCATGTTTAAAGCGTTCTTCTGGAGTCAGTTTAGATGAAAATGCTTTTGAAATATGTTCGTGGTGTGCGCCTAACACATTCACAGTTAAGATTTTGTTATCTAGGAAATGTGCATGTGAACTCGCAGATTGGTTCATACATACCAATAATGTCGGTGGTGTGTCAGTCACACTACAAACAGCAGAGGCAGTAAATCCAAAACGACCAGACATGCCTGCCGTAGTCACAACACTAACCGCACTTGTGAGTAAAGACATTGCATTTCTAAAGTCTGTTGCTTGAACCATGACATTATTCCTAAATTGAATCGTACCTTGTCCTGAGTGTTTGCTATACCGCCCAACTCCATCAGGAAGGTACTTTATCAACATACGTCCTGATTAGAACGACATGTAGTAAGTAAAATGAGGGTTACTTGTTTGATTATCAACTGCCATCAAAAAAGTAACCCTTTATACCACTTATTGGTAAATATTAAGCAGTAAGATCAAAACCAGTAAGTTCTCTGCGAACAATTTCTGCACCAGCACTTAAAGCATTTAACTTGCCACGTGCAACTTCACGAGAAAGAGGTGCCATACCGCAGTTTGTGCAAGGGTAAAGCTTATCTGCATCTACAAACTGAAGTGCTTTACGTAGTGTGTTAGCCACTTCTTCTGGTGTTTCAATCTGGTTAGATGCAACATCAATCGCACCAACCATGACTTTTTTACCGCGAATGAGTTCAAGTAAATCGATAGGCACATGTGAGTTGTGACATTCTAACGAAATGATATCGATGTTAGATTTTTGCAGTTTCGGGAAAGCTTCTTCGTATTGGCGCCATTCCGAACCTAATGTCTTTTTCCAATCGGTGTTGGCTTTAATGCCGTAACCATAGCAAATGTGGACCGCAGTTTCACACTTAAGACCTTCAATTGCACGCTCTAAAGTCGCAACGCCCCAGTCATTTACTTCGTCAAAGAATACGTTAAATGCAGGTTCATCAAACTGAATGATATCTACACCAGCAGCTTCTAACTCACGCGCTTCTTGGTTCAAGATTTTAGCAAATTCCCAAGCAAGTTTTTCACGGCTCTTGTAGTGACCATCGTAAAGAGTATCAATCATAGTCATTGGGCCAGGTAACGCCCACTTAATTGGTTGATTGGTTTGCTGACGTAAGAACTTGGCATCTTCAACAAACACAGGCTTTTGACGAGACACTGCACCTACAACAGACGGTACGCTTGCGTCATAACGGTCACGAATTCGAACTGTTTCGCGTTTCTCAAAATCTACGCCATTTAAGTGTTCAATAAACGTGGTCACAAAGTGTTGGCGGGTTTGTTCACCATCGCTCACAATGTCGATGCCAGCAAGTTGTTGTTCGTGCAACGCCAAACGTAATGCGTCTTTTTTACCTTCAATCAGGCCTTCGTTTTCGAGTTTCCAAGGCGACCAAAGCTTTTCAGGTTCTGCAAGCCAAGACGGTTTAGGTAAGCTGCCAGCAGTTGAAGTCGGTAGTAATTTTTTCATGATCAATGACCCGTATGTTGATTAATTAGGAGCGTAATTAGCAGACCACTGCTCAAGAATCGCTTGGTATGGTTTGATAAATTGCTCTTCAACAAACTTCCCCTGCTCAATAGCCAAACGGCTACGTTCTTCTCGGTCATACACAATTCGAGTAAGTGAGTAATCTTCGTTCTTCAAACTTGGCTGATAAGATTTTCCAGCAACTGAATTTGCATTGTAAATTTCAGGGCGGTAAATCTTCTGGAACGATTCCATGGTGCTGATGGTGCTGATCAACTCAAGGTTGGTGTAATCACTTAATAAATCGCCTGTAAAATAGAACGCTAAAGGCGCAACGCTATTTTTCGGCATGAAATAGCGAACTTTTAAGCCCATTTTTTGGAAATATTCATCAGTTAATGAATAGTCTTCTTGCTTATATTCAACACCCAAAACAGGGTGTTCATTTTCAGTACGGTGATATTCTTTAGTTGTTGAAACACTGAGGCAAATCACTGGCGCTTTTTTAAAGTTGGCTCTGTAAGTCTCAGAGTTAATAAAGCTCTTAAATAAGTTGCCGTGCAGTTCACCAAAGTTTTCTGGTGTGCTAAAGGTAGACTTATTTTTGTTGTGATCTAACAAGAGCACACTAAAGTCATAGTCACGTACATAAGACGAGAAGTTGTTGCCTACAATGCCTTCAATGCGTTCATTGGTCTTTTTATCAACAATATTGGTTTTCAATATTTCGATTAAAGGAAGCCCGCTTGTACGATTTTCAGCTTCAATATTCATTTCAACTGAAATGATTTCAAGTTCAACGCCATAGCGGTCGCCTTTCGGGTTGTCCCAATGAGCTAAGGCATTGAAACGATTGTCGATCATCCGTAATGTGTTGCGCAAATTCTCTTCGCGGCTCATCCCTCTCGCCAAGTTAGCAAAATTGGTTGTAATACGCGTATTGTCTGCTGGACGATAGTTCTCATCGAAACAAATACTCTTAATCGTAAATGTAAATTCTTTACTCATTGTGATCAGTACCCTAATTTCTGAGATAAACCTAAAAAAATTTCGAGCTCCTTTTAAACTTTCCAGCCTTGTCAGATTTGTGCCTTATGGTCTTATCAAAACTGAATTACTGGAGCGCTTCAGAGCATGAATAGATTTATACCGCAATCACAACATGAATAAAAATGATTTAGTCTCACTCAAAACTGAGTAAAATTCATGTTTAGGGTTTCTTTAGTTCTGTGACAGAACTAATTACTTCTCATAAAAAAACAAAATTCTTGAAAATTCCAAGGTTTAGAAAAAATTAATGGACTGAGTACTTCGTGCAGAACTCAGTCCATTCAAGCGAGCTAAGAATCAATTTGTTAAGTATTCGATTCAGATAAATCATTTACATTCCAACGATTTGCTCTTTTAAAGGTTCCGACATCGTTAAATCTAACACCCATATCACGCATGACTTTATGGGCAACAGGCGCAGTCATTTGTCGAATGTAGAAAGGCTCTTTCACTACAAAATGATGAATGGCATGCGTCGAACCAAAGTTAAAACAGAACAATTGGAACGGTATCATCCACCACGGTGTTAATACTTGCGTTTGTTGAATCACATTGCCCAATTCAACATCACCGTAGTAATGCATATTGCTTGTCACAAAGTGCAGACAGAAAGTACGCAGCACATTTGGCGCAATCCACACCACAGTCAGAATATTAATCACATGCATAACATTTAGGGTTGTAGCTGACCATGCGATCGGTGCATTTGCCAAGCTTGAAACCATATCAACTGCATGGAAGCCTAAAAAGATATACCAAAGAGACCAATGAATAATTCCAAGTGGAAAATAAGCTAAGAACGCACGTTTAAAAATAACTTTTCTAACAGTCCAATTGCTTGCAGCAATAATGCGTAGCAAAACTGCAAAGCCATTATCACCAATCGCGACGAGTCGGCGAATGCTCCACTGCTCTCCATTGGTGAGCGCTCTTTCTTCTAAATCGACCTCAGTGCCTGAATTTTTATGATGATTAAAATGAAGCTCACGGCGTTTCCACGGGTTAATGGTACTTGGGCGAGCTAACCACACTAGACCCATCATAAGGTGATGTGCCCATGGTTTTTTTCTAAAATACATCCAGTGAATCAGGTCGTGTTCTAACTCATGGGTAAGAGATGCAAAAAATGCAATCATTGGAATTGCGAACCAAGCTGAAAGCTGATTATTTATATAGAGCACGGCCGTAGCAATCATTCCAACGAGGGAAATAAATAGAATCATCGCTCCTATCGCGTTTTGATGGTTCAAAATGGGATGGCGTTTGCGTAAAGCCACACCTTCTGCCGTGACCACTTTTTTAATGTGTTCCGTTTTTTCGCTATCAGTCATTCCAGCGGGATTTTTATAAATGTAGGTCATCCGTTATTCCTCAGTTTTCTCATGTTCCTACTTTATTTATATCTACCTTTGTATGCTTAACTCGAAACGCCAATCTATTAGCCATAGATGCCAAAATGTAAAAAGCAGAGATAAACAAAAGATCTTTTATTTTTGAAATCTTTTATAATGAGGTGAGGAATATGAGTCACAAGTTATAGGATATAACATGCCACAGACAGCAACGGCACTGGCTAGCTGGGTTAAAGCGATTCAAAAAGCGCTTGAGAAAGCAGGTGTAGATAGCCAACCTTTATTAAAACAAGCTGGTTTAGATGTTCAGGCCCTAAACGATCCAGATGCGCGCTATTCATTAAAAAACACAGCAAATTTATGGAAATTAGCCGTTCAAGCGACTCAGGACTCATGCTTTGGCCTTAAAGTTGCCAGCCAAGTCAATCAAAATACATTTCATGTGTTGGGCCATTCACTCATTACCAGCACAACACTAAAAGAAATGTTTTTAAGAATTATTCGTTACTTCCGCATAGTGACCGACATTCCTGAACTTGAGTTTTATGGCGAGGGAAAAAATCATTATTTCGTTATTCATGTTCCCGACGAAGTTCAACCCGAATCTATTGATGCTTTTATCTCTGTTTTTATTCGTTCAAGTCGCGCGTTACAAGGTTCTGTTTTTTCGCCATTACGTATTGAACTGAGACGCTCGGAACCCGAAGATCTAGAAACTTTTCAAAGTATTTTAAAAGCCCCGACTGTGTTTAATGCCCTCAAAGACATGATTGTATTTGACACAGCAACCATAGAGCAGCCTTTAGACGGTGGGAACCCTAGCCTCACCCAAGAATATGATGAGATTATTAATCGTTATCTCGCACGCTTTGATAAAGAAAATATATTGGCTCGTGTGAAAGTAAAACTCATTGAAAAATTATCTACAGGCGACTTTCAACAGCAAGACGTTGCGAAAAGTTTAGGCTTAAGTATACGAAGTCTGCAACGCAAGCTTTCGGCAGAAAATACCTCTTATAGCGAGCTACTCGACAATACCCGGCACGAACTCGCTTTGTCGTATATTAAAAACTCAAGCCACAATATTACCGAAATTGCCTATATTCTTGGCTTTACCGATGTGAGTAGTTTTACACGTGCTTTTCGACGTTGGACAGATTTATCACCGCTACACTATCGGGAAAAGCATCTGTCTTGTTCTTAAATTTTTAAAAATTTTAGATAAAAAAAAGATGCATTCATATGCATCTTTTTTATGAATATTTTATTTTTTATTTAAAAGTTCAAGCATGGACACTGTGGTGACTTTAGCCCCGACTGGCAAGGCTTTTAAATCTACAACATAGTTCGGACTGTGCGGAATGTAAGGTGCGGGTTTGCCTTGCTTTACTGCATTTGCAAACACAACTGGATCTGCCACACCAATAAACATAAAGTTAAATGGAATGTCTTTTTGTTCACCTAACAAATGGTGCACATCTTCTGAACCCATAACTGGAGGAAAATTGGTTAAAACCTGTTTGTCGCCTAATAACGCTTTTAGTGGCCCATTTAAACGGGCAGAAAATTCTTTATTGTTGACTACAGGCGTGCTTGAACCTTTGAATGTAAAAGTTGGCAATTGATCTTTACCCATACCTTGCATTTGGGCTGTGCCTTCACTCATAAGCTTAATATTATTTAACATGGTTTCACGCACTTTTGGATCAAACCAGCGTAAGTTCATCTTGACCAATGCAGTCGAAGGAATCACGTTATTCGAATTTCCAGCTTGGATCGAGCCAATTGATAAAACTGCTGCTTGTTGTGGATCAACTGTATTTCCCATAATAGTCTGATATTGGGTAATCGCATTTGCAGCCATGCTAATTGGGTTTTTGGTTAACATGGGTAATGAGCCATGCCCACCTACACCTTTAAATAGAACATCAAGCTGATCGGTTCCCGCCATGCGTGGTCCCGGTGCATTAATGACCACTCCAACAGGCGCTGGTGTGGTATGAACTGCAAAGAAATAATCGGGTTTGGGTAAATTATATTTCGTCCACAAACCATCAGTCACCATTGCTTTAGCACCCGTTATAGGCTCTTCAGCAGGTTGTGCCACTAAAATAATGGTTCCGCTCCATTCCTTTTTCAAAGCCACCATGGTTTTTGCCATACTGAGCATCCATGTCACATGTGCATCGTGACCACACATATGTGCAACAGGTGTTTCGGTTCCATCGTCGAGTTTTACCCGCACTTTACTTGCGTATGGTAAACCAGTTGCTTCTTGAACAGTATTGGCGTCCATGTCGGCACGGTACATGACTGTTGGTCCCGCTCCATTTTTCAAAATGCCGACCACGCCTGTTTTTGCTATTCCGGTTTTAACATCAAACCCTAAGGACTTAAGCTCTTTGGCAACAATGGCAGAAGTACGCGTTTCCATAAATCCCAATTCTGGGTGCTCATGAATGTCTTTATAGACCTTACTTAACCACTCTGTTTGCCCATCAATAATGTTTAACGCTTTTTGTGAAACCGCTGGCAAAGTTGTTGGACTTGCTTCTGCATGAAGGACAGTTCCATAGCCTGAAATCAAAGTCGACAACCCTAAAAATAAGGTATTTTTAAAAAATTTGATCATTATGAATAAAGCTCCGTTTTAATAATCTTTGCAGTTAGTTAATAATTATTTTGTTTTTAGCTAAATCTTTCTTTTCTAATCGATTCAATAATGTACCAAACAGCGTTGCCATTACATACATTAAGATTGAATACACGGCTGCTGGCATAGCTGCGTCTGAGCTCGCCATAACAGTTAAAGCAATTGTTAACGCTAAGGTACTGTTATGAATTCCTATTTCAAAAGCACAGGCTTTGGCTTGAAAGCTATTAATACCAAATAAACGAGGCACCAAATAACCAATCAAAAGACTACAAATACAGAAAAGTAAAGTTGCTCCACCCACTAACCCAATGTAATTGAGAAGTTTTTGATAGTCTTTGGCAATCGCGAGCGCAATAACAAAAAGTAAAAATACAATTGCGAAAACACGAACGGGGTTATTTAACCTTTCTGCAAATTTTGGTGAGAAATGTCTGATCAACATCCCAATGATGACGGGAACTAAAATAATAACAAACACCTGAATTATTTTAGAAAATTGCAATCCAACGTGTTGTTCACTTGCAACGAAATGTAGTAATGCAAAGTTCACAATCAATGGCAATGTAAAAGCAGCAAGCACTGAATTTATCGCAGTTAAAGTAATATTAAGTGCAATATCGCCCTTATATAAATAGCTAAATAAATTTGCAGTGGCACCCCCCGGTGAAGCCGCAAGTAACATCAGCCCGACAGCAATCATTGGTGGTAAAGCAAAAACCTTACAAATAATAAATGCAATAGCCACTAAAATAACGAGCTGGCAAAACAATGCAACAAACACCGCTTTGGGGTGCTGGCGAACACGTTTAAAATCTTTGAGGGTTAATTCTAGCCCCATACCAGCCATAATAATGGCCAAAGCTATGGGTAAGAATATGGTAATTATCAATGAATCCATTCTCTATTTCCTCTTTTAATTTTTTGTATTATTTAGAATTTATATCCTATTTTTAATCCATAGCTTAAAGAGTGATTATCCTTAAACTCCCCTACATAATAATCACTACCGGCCTGCGCGCCAAGCTGACCTTTTGCATCGCCTAACCAGTAATATTTCACACCACCAGAAATAAAGTATTGCGAGGTTGGACTGTATTGGGCTCCCACTCCTAAGTTGTAATATCCCTTGGTTGGGCCACCCGTTGAAACTTTATCACCCGCGCCAGAGTCCCACCCCACTGACACAGAGCCTAACCATTTAGGTGAAAAACGTTGCCCTACTCCCAAATTTAAAGTCCATTGGTCATCATCATAACGAACCAAATTAAACCCTTCTGGACGGCTTGGCGTCGATAAGCCCCCGACAACTTTTGAAATTTCACCAAACCGATAAGGTTGTAGTGCCAAATCACTCCAATTTACCCAACGCAAGCTACCGAACAGTAAAGTTCCCTGACGTAAACCCGTTTGAAACTCTAAATTCACTGAGTTTGGAGATTTAAATTTGGTTGTACCAGAGCCTTCGCCATTAGGTAACGCTGAAATAATGTGATTTAAATAGTTTTTCTTTTGCTCAGTCATCTGCCCGATAGAAATCATATAGTCGAGATGTTGGCTAACTAAATCGCGTCCTTGCTGAGTCGTTAACATATCAATTAACGGTGCATTTTCAGTTGCGTTTACTTTGTGGGTAATGGCAGAGCGATAGGTAAGCGAAACTTTAACGGCCTTTTCAGGAATTTGATAAGCCAGTCCAGCCAACCACCCCCAATCGCCCACAGTTTTAGTTTGAAAGTCATAGCCATTATAAAGACTAAATACATTGCCTCTTAAATTGACCTGACTTTTGAAGGTTTGATAAACCGGCCCTGCAAAAATATTCCAGTTTTTAGTAGGCTGATATCCCCCAATGAAGCTAAAACTTTGAATATCAAATTCTGATTTTGCATTTCCTGTGGGAACTTGACCAGAAGTAGCATTTGCAAGGCTTGTAGTCGTAATACCGGGAAGCATGACTGTGTCTTTCGGGGTTGCGACAAAGCCATTTACTCCAGAATATTCGGTGTCAGCCCCAAAAGGCTGATCGTAAAGCAACCCAAATGAATACTGCGGTGCAAGCTGAAATTTTAAAGCCGCAGTCGGCCGATAATCTGTATTGGCAATATCGGAAATTGACTGATGTGAAGGGTTCGTACCAGATTCCACTCCTTTTAAATCAGTATCTGTCACACCTAAACTTGCTTCAAAGTAATTTCCCGGTTGTAAAAATGCTGAGACGGATTGGCCTGTTTTATCAAATGCCGCAGCATGTAATGCACTTGTACAAATTGAAGCGATTCCCAATACTAATGTTCTATTTCTTACTACAAAAATCATGGATCCATCCTGGATTTTTTTATTTTGATTGTTCACTTTATTTAGATTTTGAGTGATGCGCTTAGCCCCAAACGCCAATTCGTTGACTGTGGATGCCATATTTAAAAATTATAAGATAGCCTCTCTGAAATGAGATAATTCGCTTTGAACTCAAGATTAAAGACGACAAAGATTTAAAACTTTCGGATAATTTTTTAAGAAACTTTTGTATTTATTGCTGTTGATATTAAAGCGCATGATAAATTTCCCAATCCTTCATATCTCTATAAATCACGGCACACCAAACTAGAAATGCTAAAGTGATGATATTTATATACCTTCGCTTTAGCTTATAAAGTTATCGGATATATAGTCACTGGTTAAAATAGTACATACATCAGCAATGTAAGCTCTCATCTAAAATTCATATTTCGCCATCATTTCTATGCGCTTATCTTTCCCTACTTGCTGGCTTACCGTGTTGCGCTCGCCATAAATATATTCAACCCCCAAAGTTAGGGGTTTATTGGGTTTAAACATCAGATTAGCCCAGCTCTGTTGTAATTTCTTATTTGCATCTTTTGTTATTACGTCTTTATCTTCATAGATCAGTGCACCATGTCCTATTGTGCCTCTTAGTTTTTTATTAAATTGATAAGTAAGGCCCATTTGAAATGCATCAAAATCAATTAATTCGACATCATCTCCGTTTTGAATATGACGGACATTATCAGAAGTAGCCAGTAATAATTTATTGTCTCCAGAAACATGCGAATAGTTGCTATTAAATAATAAGGATGGCGTGATTTTATAACGAAGACCTAGTGCAGCCCCCCATCCCATTTTAGTTTCATCATTTTCATTACGTAGACGTACTTCTTGAATCAGACCCCGTGCAGTCATTACACCTTTATCAGTGGCAAATTCATATTTCAATTTACTTGCCAGTAAAGGCAGACGGTTCTCATCATTGCCTTTTTCTAAACTTAAGAAATAAGAGGTGGATGTATTGATTGGCCCTGAATAACGCAACATTGGATTACGATTGGTACCCCCACCTAAAGCGGTATTTGAATCTAGCATTTCTGGCGCGGTTTCAGTGGAAAGAAAAGTAGACGTCGTTTGACCGATCAACCAACGATCATAATTTAAATAGACATGTCGCAGACGGGCATTATCTTTATTCGGTCCACCACGGAAATCTATTTCAAGTTTTCCTTTTAACGTTTGTTCTCCTACAGGAGTGCTAAAATCTAAACCAATACGAGAGGCATTTACGGTCGAATCCAAGCGATCTTCAGTAGATTGCTTATCAGGATCTCCTTCTAGTAACACACTATTAATGCGGTTAAACATACCTTTCGCACCTTCAAACTGATAGGCAGTATCAGCACGAACAAATCCGTACAAATTCACATCAGCACCGGATTTTGTTTGCCATTTGAATATAGCTTGATTATTTTTTTCTGCCGGCGCGCCAACACTTGCTGTAGGTACGTATGGAACCTGTACGCTAGTCACAGGTGTTGCTTGTTGAGCCTGAAGCATTTGTCGAAGTTCACTCACTTCAGTACGCAATTGTTCAATTTCACTATTCTGGTTGGCATGAGTAAATGTAGTAATAGTCGTCAAGCTAGCTATAAATACCGTTAGTCGAGTCTTAGGTGACTTCAATTTCATTTTAAATTCCATTTGTTTTATTTCAATAAAGCGTGGTGTTCATCCATTTACAAAAATTGTAGATATACTCTCCCCTTAAATAGCCTTTTCAGCTGTTTGAAATGTCTTACTTACTTTTTAGATTTAAAAAACAGTTGAAGACTGCGTTGATAAAAGAAATGTGTAGTGAGAATTACAAAAATTAATCTTGAGAGTTGAAAGGCAACTACAATAGGCACCGTGAGTCCTAAAGCTTTAGCCATCAGTGACATTTCTGCGATGCCTCCAGGGGAAAGGCCTAAAATCAAGATTTGTTTTTCCGTATGGCTTAAGTTGACCAGTAATAACGCAAAGCTGATCGATAACACCAAAGCCAGCAGATTGAATATCAATGTTATCCCAATGAATTTTTTATTTTTTCTTAAAAACCTAAATGGAAATTTGCTGCCTAATGACCAACCAATACAGACTTGACCAAAGGCAGTAAACCATTCAGGCAATTTCATCTGCAGTATTCCACAAAATGACAATAACCCGATAATGGCGAGTGGCCCCAAAATCCAAGCATTCAAAAGATTAAAAAATTGAAAAATCTTACCAACAAATAGGGCCAGACAAAACAGCAATACGACCTGAAAAAAGCTAAATTGATCCGACACTGGTATATTTAAACCAGTCCATTCGACATGAAAATAAAGCTCCATAAAAATTGGAACCAGCACAACCAAAATCACAATTCTCAAACTATGGGCAGCAACGACTTTCTCAACTTGAGCTTGATGCCGTTCTGCAATATTCACCATTTCACTGGCGCTACCAATGGCAGAAGAAAACCATGCAGTTGCCCAATCCAAGGCATTCACTCGATATTGCAAACCAGCCAGTAACGTACCCAACGCAAGTGACCATGCCAACCCAATTAGAATAAAACCCCAATATGCTGCCACTGCTTGTACTAAGGCTGGTGTAAAGTATAGGCCTAAGGCCATACCAATAATGACCTGCCCTATGCGTCGCCAATGGGGAACACAGGCAAGTGGATGGCCAACGCTACCGAACAATAAGGCTGTCAATAAAGGCCCAAGCAACCAAGGCAGGGGAATATGTAAATATTTGGCAATTAAAGCTCCGAGTAGAGCAATTGCTAATCCTTTGAGATTTGAGCTTATTTTTTCCATAATTCTGAGCAATAATAGTCAACGAATGCTGACTATTATTGCTGTCCTATTAAGCTTGTTGTTTTTTGATAAACAAGTACTTACGAACGATTGGCAAGATTACTAACAATCCTGACATGATCCAAAGCCCCATACTGATGTTACTGCTCCACAAGATGCCAAGTTCCCCTTGAGAAATCGACAAGGCACGGCGTAAATTTGATTCCATCAACTCTCCAAGTACGAAACCAAGAATCAGCGGTGCTAATGGGAAATCAAATTTTCGTAAAATATATCCAAATACACCCAAGCCCATACATAACAACAAGTCAAAGATATTGCTATGAATAGCATACACCCCAACAAAGCTGACACTTGCAATGATCGGGATCAGAATATAATTAGGAATACTTAACATGCGGGCAAAGAAACCCACCAGTGGCAAGTTCAATACCAACAGAATGATATTACCCACCATTAAAGATGCAATCAGTGACCACACCAGTACAGGTTGCTGAACAAATAACTGTGGACCTGGTGTTATGTTGTACATAAGCAACGCGCCCATCATCACCGCAGTCGTCCCCGAGCCTGGCACACCTAGTGTCAACATTGGTACAAATGAACCACAAGCTGCTGCGTTATTAGCACTTTCGGGTGCAGCAAGCCCACGTAAGTCACCTTTACCAAATTTGCTACTATCCTTTGCCATTTTTCGTTCAGTGGTATAGGCCATTGCACTTGCAACTGTTGCACCTGCTCCAGGAAGAATGCCCAAGAAGAAGCCAATCACTGAACTGCGAATAATAGTAAATAAAGAGAAAAAGAACTCTTTGAGATTGAAAAGTGAACGTTTCCCTTGCTTTAATGCAACGTTACCAATCGTGGTACGTTCAAGCAATAATAAAATTTCACTTACACTAAATAAGCCAATAACCAAAGTAGTAAAAGCAATTCCGTCACTTAAACCCACGCTATTAAAGGTAAAGCGATACACACCTGTAATTGCATCCATTCCCACAGTTGAAAGCGCTAAGCCCATGAGTGCCATAATTAAGGTTTTAAATGGTTGTGTACTGACTAAACCTGTTAAACAGACAATTGCAAAGACCATCAGGGCGAAATATTCAGCTGGACCAAAGGCAATTGCCCATTTCGCCAATATAGGAGCGAACAATACAATCCCGATAAAGGCAACAGTACTCCCAACAAAGGAACTGACCGATGACAAAGACAGTGCGATCCCTGCTTTTCCTTGCTGTGCCAATGGATATCCATCTAGCGTGGTCATAATTGCCCCAGCATCTCCGGGTACATTTAATAAAATTGCTGAAATACGTCCGCCATATTCACAGCCCAAATAAACTGCTGCCAATAAAATCAAGGCACTATCTACGGGTAAACCCAAGGCGTAAGCAAACGGCAATAAAATTGCCACACCATTAATTGGACCTAAACCTGGCAATAACCCTACAATTGTTCCAATAAATGCGCCAATAAAGGCAATTAGAAGATTCTGCGGTTGCAAGGCAACCTCAAACCCCATCATTAAAAAATTTAATACATCCATATCGGGTCATCCTTAACCAAAAAATCCAAGTGGTAATGGCACATCCAAGAAACGGTCAAACATATAGTAGGTACTCATGCTAAGTACCAAACCTGTCACCAAAACCGGTATGGTTTTGCCATGGAAAAGTTTGCCCAGTGCAATGGTCATTAATAGAGTTGCAACAATAAAGCCTAGCCATTCAAAAACTAATGCATATAACGTTAAAGCCACCGCACACAACGCTAACTTAACGACTAAATGTTTTGTCCACCCCAACTCAACGGGTTCAAACATAATGGCTGGTCGAATAGTTAGATACGCTGCACTCGCTGTAATTAACCCCATTAATAAAATAGGAAAAGCTTTAGGGCCTACTGGATCGTAGGAGATTGGGGCTTCAAAATTGCTTGCATGAATCAACAAAAATAATCCGCAAACCGTAATAATAGCCGTAAGAATCCGTTCAGATTTCATCCTCTATCCTCAAAAAAAAAGCTGAGCTGAAAAATAGCTTCCCTGCTCAGCCTGTTTGCTATTTTGATAATTTATATTCTTGCGACAACTGACGCATTTCTTCAGTCTGCTTATATACATAGGCAGTGAGTTCTTCACCCGTCAGCTGAAATGGGAGTAAATCTTGATTGTTACGTACTGCCTCAAATTTCTGGTTTGCCATCATTTTATCAAAGGCATTTTTCCACCAGCCATAGGCTTCATCACTGACCTGTGGTCCCATATAGAAACCACGAATTACCGGCCACTCTATGTCATAGCCTTGCTCTTTTGCGGTAGGTAATTTTGAGAACTTCCCGTCTAAACGCTTGTGTGCAAAAACTGCCAAAACCCGAATATCGCCAGACTCTAGGTATGAACTTACTTCACTGATATTCCCTACCCCAACTTGAATATGTTGTCCCAGTAATGAAGTCAGCACTTCCCCACCACCTTCAAGTGCAACAAATCTTAAATTGGCCGGACTAATACCTGCTTTTTTTGCCAACATGGCTGTTTGCATCCAGTCTTGACCACCCACACTTCCAGCACCACCAAAGCTAAGTGCTTTTGGGTTTTCTCGTAGTACTTTCATCAAGTCATCAAGGTTTTTCAGCGGTGAGTCTTTATGTACCGAAACCAAACCATAATCGACGGCGACCCCAGACAACCATTTCACATCTTTTTCAGTGAAGTTTCCGAATTTTCCTTGTGCCAAGTTCAAGAGTGAACCAGTCGAAAATGCAACCACCGCATCATTGTTAGCAGGATCACTGTTTACGATCTTATTATAGGCTACGGCACCTACCCCGCCTGGCATATAGGTTACGCGTATTGGGTCTTTGAGCTGGTCTGTTTGTTTAAAGCCAGATTGGATTAATTTACAAGTCATATCAAACCCACCACCCGGCTTTGCTGGGGCTATACATTCCGGACGTTTTGGCTGACCAGCCTCTTTAGAAGCATTTCCTGAACCACACCCAGCCATTGTCACACTGACGCATGTTAATGCGAGTAAAGTTAAATTTTTCATGTTACATACATCCTTATAACGTTTTGCTCTATTCATATTTTGATTTTTACCAATCGCCATAATCGACCTCCTTGGCACGATCATGTTTACCGGTTTTTAGTTTTAATCTTGTGTTTTGAAATGCGCTCTTTCACAGCGAACTTCAGCAATGCTGCGTTACTATAAAAATTACGAATCAACCGACTAAAAGAAATAGCTAAGTGGAGGGAAAGTTATGACAATCACCAGATCTATAATGAGTAATTAAAACCTTTGCAAAAATATCCAAAAATACTGGTTTTAATTAATACTGATGAATAACAATAAGATAATAAAAAAGTAATCTATTGAGTTGTCTTTTACATATCCATGCTATGGGTAACGTTTAATATTCAAATAAATAAACCTATTTACCCAATCTTTCCTTCTGACCAAGTGAGCAAAATACTCATACGTTTTTCCAATAGTTATTTAATCAGGTACGCTTCTTCATAATTTGCAAACCCATCATATTTTTTAATGCATCATGCATTTAATGCTCTCCCTTTCTAATTTGAGGAGATTAAAGCACAGAATAAGAAATCATCGTGATACCAACAATTTAAAGGGGGCATTAGTAAAATTAAATAGGCTTAAAAATCCAAGCAAAGGGAGTGAGAGAAACTGAAAAGGATCGTTTTATTATTCCTAGAATATAAAGTTAAAGATCACTTTTATGAGAATGGATAATTATTTATAAGAGAATATACAGCTGTTAATATACAAAAAATCTATGAAAATTTGGCACTTACTAAAATTAATACGGACATTTATATATGGAAATCAAGCAAATAAAGTATTTTTTGACGGTCGTTGAAGCAGGCAGTATTGGTAAGGCAGCCCAAAAACTTGATGTTGGTGCTTCAGCAATTAGTCAACAAATTAGTAAACTAGAACAAGAGTTAAGCATTCGTTTGCTGCAGCGTAATGCCTTTGGCGTCACACCAACTCCTGCTGGTCTCGCCTTTTTAAAACATTCTCAACTCATTTTACGACAGATTAACTTTGCTGTTGATGCTGCTCACTCTGCAAGGCTTTCAGGCCATGTCAGCTTAGGTTTTCCACCCACCATTACCGCCTTAATTGGCATCCCTTTAATGAAATTAATGTCTGAACGTTATCCAGATATTCGTCTAGAGATTGTCGAAACACTGTCGGGTAACCTGATTCAATCCATTAATTCGCGTCAGCTTGATATTGCCATTATTTTTACCAATGAAATTGATAAGCAATGGTCAATACAACCATTGGTACGCGAGCAAATGTATTTAATGGCGCGAAAAGAAGTACTAGAAAAATACGGTCTTGCCGAATGCATCAAAAGTGGAATTATTCAGTCTCAACAAATTGGTGACATTCCTTTAGTGCTGCCACGCCAGCGTCACAGTTTAAGAAAATTACTTGAACACAAGATTGGACAGCTTAATGTCGTCTATGAAATTGATGGTCTACACTTACTCATGGATAGCCTGATTCATCTTGAACTTGCCAGCGTCCGCCCCGGAAGTGCTTGTCTGCAAGAATACAAACATAAGCTTCAATTGCTCAAATTGGTTGATCCAGAAGTTGAACGAATCAATTACTTGGTTAGCCTTGCCGAAGAAGAATTATCCCCTGCGGCACTCGCTGCTAAGTCAGCAATTAAAGCGTGTGTGAAAGAGCTTATTCAAAATCAAATCTGGCCTTGTTCTGAAATTATTTTATAAAAGGTCATTAATTATATTAAACACCCAATTAATTTTGCCCTCTCACTCCCTCCTGCTTTTTGAGATTACATTTTCGTCCGAATGATAAGTGGTTTTCTGTTTATCGAAATATAGATGTGTAGTTTGAACTGGAAACAAGACATCACATTTTCTACGAAGGGTCTCTCTAAATCTCATCTCAAACCCATTTTTATTTAGGTTTATTGATTGAACCGATTTAGGTCCGACCTCGAAAATCGTGAATGTTTCCATTCTGTCAGGCCAAGGAGGTCTTCAATGGATGTCGTGAATAACCCTAGGGCTACTTTAAAAAAAATATTAAATGTAACGAGTGGCAACTTTTTAGAACAGTACGATTTTTTTCTTTTTGGTTTCTATGCCACTTATATCGCAGCAAAATTTTTCCACTCTGAAAATGAATATGTCTCTTTAATGATGACATTTACCGTATTTGCTGCGGGCTTTCTTATGCGCCCTCTTGGCGCTATTTTCTTGGGTGCTTATGTCGACAGAGTTGGACGACGTAAAGGTCTTATTGTGACCTTAAGCCTTATGGCAATCGGAACCATCTTAATTACCTTTGTGCCAGGTTATGAAACCATTGGTATTATTGCGCCAATTTTGGTGGTGATTGGACGCCTATTGCAAGGCTTCTCGGCAGGCGTTGAATCTGGCGGTGTTTCTATTTATTTAGCTGAAATTGCAACAGATAAAAACCGTGGATTTATCACAAGCTGGCAGTCTGGCAGCCAACAAATTGCGGTTGTGTTTGCTGCATTACTTGGCTATTGGCTTAACACCATTTTAACGACTGCTCAAGTGGGTGAATGGGGCTGGCGTATTCCGTTCTTAATTGGCTGTTTGATTATTCCTTTAATCTTTTTATTCCGCCGTACTTTAGAAGAAACCGAAGACTTTAAAGCTCAAAAAACTCATCCAACTTCTAAAGAGATTTTCAGCACACTGGTGAGCAACTGGCGTATTGTGCTTGCCGGTATGATGATGAGTGCCATGACCACAACAACGTTCTACTTTATTACGGTTTACACAACAGTATATGCAAAACGTACTTTAGAAATGTCGGTAACCGATAGCCTTTTAGCGACTGTATTTGTTGGTTTGTCGAATTTCTTCTGGTTGCCAATTGGTGGTTTACTTTCAGACAAAATTGGCCGTCGTCCTATTTTAGTCGGTATTACTACCCTTGCCATATTTACAACTTATCCAGTTTTAAGCTGGTTAGTAAGTGATATTAGTTTTTCTAACCTCCTCATTACGCTTGCGTACTTCTCATTTTTCTTTGGTATGTACAACGGAACTATGGTGGCAACACTAGCCGAAGTGATGCCAAAACGTGTACGTACAGTCGGCTTCTCTTTAGCGTTTAGTCTTGCAGCCGCTATTTTTGGTGGCATGACCCCCATTGCCTGTACATATCTTGTTGAAAACACGGGTAATGCAAGTGCACCAGCATTCTGGCTGATGTTAGCTGCGGTATGTAGCCTCATCTCAAGCTTATATCTATGCCGCGGTTCTCAACAGAAAAATTCTGAAGCAATTGCTGAACCTGTGAAGGTTAGCGCTTAAAACAACTACTTAACCTGAAATTTTACTGAACAGTACGGCAGACCCTAAGTCACCGTACTGTGCTCTTTTACAATTAAAGTGAGGCACTATGAAAAAGTCCCCTATCTTCAAAACTATTTGCTTAGCTGGTGCGGGCTTAGTATCTACTTTTGTTAATGCAGATACACTCGAAGTGATTAGCTCAGGTGGTTTTTACTCATCTATGGAAAAACTCATTCCAATATTTGAAAAGCAAACTGGTCACACGGTTCACCTCTCGTCTGGTTCATCCATGGGTGCATCACCAACGGCAATCCCAAATCGACTCGATCGTGGTGAACATTTTGATGTGGTGGTGTTAGCTGCTCCTGAACTAAACAAGCTTGCAGAAAAGGGTTATGTAGACCCAAATTCACAAAGTGCTTTGGTTAATTCAAGCATTGGCATGGCTATTCCTAAAGGTACCCCAAAACCAGACATTAGTTCTGCTGCAAAATTCGAAAAGATTTTATTAAATGCAAAGCACATAGGCTATTCAGCAAGTGCAAGCGGCACGCATCTTGAAAAGAATGTTTTCCCAAGCTTCCCGTCTGTGGAATACAAAGTAATTTCTGGTAAAGCGGAAAAAGTGGTAGGTGACCGCGTTGCAAAGCGTATCGCCGAAGGCCAGTTTGATATTGGTTTCCAACAAATTAGTGAAATCAAACCTTTTACTGGCAAATATGGACAAGTTGAGTTAGTGGGGCCAATTCCTGCACCTTATCAAAAAGTCACCATTTTTGCGGCTGGTATTGGTAAAAATTCTGAACATAAAAAAGTGGCAAAAGAATTAATCCAGTTTGTGAAATCACCACAAGCAACACAAATTATTGAAGAACAAGGTCTTGAGCAGGTCAAACAATAAAAGCTATAAAAGGCAACGTCTTGAGGTGATGTTGCCTCTACTCTATTGCCGGTTTACTCAAAGCAATAGAACAAAATATATAGTAATAAACCAGTGTAGAATCATCAATAAAGGTTAATGTAGTATTTACCGTGGAACTCAAACAGTTAAAGTATTTTATTGCAGTGATCGAGTCAGGAAGCTTGGGTAAAGCTGCAAAAAATCTCGATATTGGAACTTCTGCATTAAGTCAGCAAATCTCAAAATTAGAAAGCGAGCTTTCCATTCGCCTTTTACAACGTACCGCGCTGGGTACAGTTCCCACCCCTGCGGGTTTGGCTTTTTTTCAACAGGTTCAACTTGCGCTTAGACACCTAGACCATGCCGTAGATTCTGCACATTCTTCACGCTTAAGTGGCCACGTCACCGTGGGGTTTTCGCCGAGTGTCGCGGCTGTTATAGGCACACATTTTTTAAAGCTCATGAGAAATCGTTACCCCGACATTAAAGTCCGTTTAATTGAAGGCTTATCGGGCGATCTCAAAACATTGGTCAATGCAAGACAACTCGATGTTGCAATTATCTTTAGCGACGATGTCGACCCGCAGTGGGCCATACAGCCTCTAGTCAAAGAGCAAATGTTTTTAATCTCGCCTAAAGAAGTGCTGAGCCAGTACTATCTTGAAAGCTGTATCGACACTCAAACCATTACCCATCCACAACTGAAAGAACTTCCGCTTATTTTACCAAGCCAACGACATGGACTGCGCTTGTTGCTCGAACAGAAAATTCATCAACTTAAAGTCACCTATGAAATTGATGGGCTACATTTGCTAATGGAAAGTATTAGCCATCTAGAAATGGCAACCATCCAACCTGCGGGTGCAGCATTAAACTCTCGGCAAGACTTATGTTTGCTACGCATTGTAGAACCTGCCATTGAACGTATTAACTATTTAATTAGTCTCTCTGAAGAAGAAATTTCGCCTGCCACTTTAGCCACTAAAGTGGTGATTCGAGCCTGTGTCACCAACTTAGTTAATGAAAAATGCTGGCCCGGTGCGGAACTCATAAACACTTAAGCCATTAGTGTTTATTTTTAATAAACACCCATTCAAGCTTAGCCTCTCACTTCACCCTCCCTTTTAAAGCTACATTAGCCCTAGCTGAGAAAGGGAGAAATCCATGCATGATGTGATTGTAATTGGTGGTGGGAATGCCGCACTGTGTGCCGCGCTCACTGCAAAGGAAAATGGCGCTTCTGTGCTGGTGCTAGAAGCAGCGCCTAAAGAATGGCGTGGTGGTAATTCACAACACACCCGTAACCTTCGCTGCATGCATGACGCTCCCCAGGATGTATTGGTTGATGTCTACTCAGAAGAAGAATATTGGCAAGATCTGCTTAAAGTAACTGCTGGAAAAACCAATGAACACTTAGCACGACTTGTAATTCGTAGCACAGCAACCTGCCGCGACTGGATGCGTAAACATGGCGTGAATTTTCAGCCGCCGCTATCGGGTGCTTTACATGTTGCACGTACCAATGCATTTTTTATGGGTGGCGGTAAAGCCCTCATTAATGCGTATTACCGTAGTGCCCAAGCGCTTGGCATCGAAATTTTATACAACACAAAAATTAAAGATCTAAAGTTAAACCAAGGACAGTTTGAAGCAGCGATTGCTGAAGATGGTCGTGTGTTTAAAGCAAAAAGCTGTGTATTGACCGCAGGTGGTTTTGAGTCAAATCTAGAATGGTTAAGAGAAGCATGGGGACAAAATGAAAATGGCGAATGGCCTGCCGATAATTTCATTATTCGTGGTACTCGCTTTAATCAAGGCAACTTACTCAAATTTATGATGGATCAAGGCGCCGATATTATTGGTGATCCATCGCAATCACACTGCGTAGCCGTAGATGCACGAGCACCCTTATATGACGGCGGCATTTGTACCCGAATTGACTGCGTTTCATTGGGTATTGTGGTCAATAACAAAGCCGAACGTTTTTACGATGAAGGCGAAGACTTCTGGCCAAAACGTTATGCGATTTGGGGCCGCCTTGTTGCCAAACAGCCTCAGCAAATTGCCTATTCAATTATTGACTCAAAAGCGATTGGTCGTTTTATGCCACCTGTGTTTGCGGGTGTAAAAGCTCACAGCATTCAAGAGTTAGCCGAAAAAATCGGGCTAGATGCAAAAACCTTATGCCACACCGTAGAAGAGTTTAACCAATCTTGCGTGCAAGGCACCTTTAACCATACCGTTTTAGATGACTGCACTACCGAAAATATTGTGCCCAACAAAACCCACTGGGCCGTTCCACTTGATCGCCCACCTTTCTATGCCTATGCCCTCAAACCCGGCATTACCTTTACCTATTTAGGTTTAAAAGTCGAAGACGATGCTGCTGTGCGTTTTAACAATAAAGCTAGCCGCAACCTGTTTGTCGCAGGTGAAATGATGGCAGGTAACGTACTCGGTCAGGGTTATACCGCAGGCGTTGGCATGTCGATCGGGACGACGTTTGGGCGAATTGCCGGAAAAAATGCAGCCCACTATGCACTTTCACAAGGAGTTGAACATGAATGCTAATAGCAAAGCCCTAATTCCAGTTGTTCAGCTCTCTGACCATGAGCAAGAAGTTCAAAGAGCCCTACAGATTTGTAATGCTTGTCGTTACTGTGAGTCATTTTGTGCTGTATTTGCGGCCATGACCAAACGCCTTGAGTTTAATCAAGCCGATATTCATTACCTCGCAAACCTGTGCCATAACTGTGGTGCTTGCCTACACGCTTGCCAATATGCTCCACCACATGAGTTTGGTGTAAACATTCCAAAAGCAATGGCGCAAGTACGTTTGGAAACTTACCAAGAGTTTGCTACGCCTCAACCGCTAGGTAGACTTTATAAGTCTGTGGGTATTCCGTTTGTCTCGGCGTTAACACTTATTTTCTTTTTTTGCATGTTAGGTGTGGTGTGGTACAAAGGCACCGACCTATTTGCAGGCTACCAAGGTAATTTCTATGCGATTTTCCCGCATAACTTTTTAGCTCTATTGTTTGGAGCAACCTTTACCATTGCGATTGTTCTGCTCGGCATTGGAATTAGTAAATTTTGGCGACAAACCTCTAAAGTCATCCATGGCAAAGTTGAGAAACCCGACCTGCTCCAAGCCACCCAAAATGTATTAACGCTTAAATATTTAGATGGTGGACATGGCAAAGGCTGTAATGAGCAAGATGACCGCTACACACAAATCCGCCGTGTGTTCCATCACCTGACGTTTTATGGCTTTATGCTCTGCTTTGCAGCTACAAGCGTAGCGACTTTATATCACTACTTTCTTGACCTACATGCACCTTATCCTTACCTAAGCTTGCCTGTGATTTTAGGAACTTTAGGTGGAATTGGCTTAGTTGTCGGGCCATCTGGCTTACTCTATTTAAATCTTAAACGCCATCCGTTACATGGTGACGGCGAGCAAAAACCTATAGATCGAGGCTTTATCTTCCTTCTACTTATCGTTAGCGCTTCAGGGCTAGCACTCATGGCATTTCGCAATACCCCTTACATGGCACTTTTACTGATTTTCCATTTAGCCACGGTCATGACATTCTTTATTACCATGCCATTTGGAAAGTTCGCACATGGTTTTTACCGCAGTGCTTCTTTACTCAAATTTGCCATCGAAGAACGTATTTCCAAGAAATCATAATTTCACAAAAGCATTCACTATCTTGGCGTAGTGAATGCTTTTATTGTTTTTCGGCTTAGAACACTTCATGCCTTCCCTACTTTTTACTATTGAAAATTCCTAAGCCATACATCGGCCACTTCGTGCTCGCTTTAATATTATTAATCAGCATCGCCACCAAGACTAAAGACACTGCGCCGACCAAAACAGGGAAAATCAAAAAACTCCACTCATAATGTATGCTGCTCGCGGTAAGCAAAATAACCAAAGGATTGGCACCCGCAGGTGGATGAACACATTTAAAAACTTGCATGAGTGCAATGGCACAACCCACTGAAAAAGCAATTGTAAAAATAGAAACACCCGCAAATTTTAGAAAAAACAATCCCACAAAAGCCGAAATAAGATGCCCAAATATAATATTTCTCGGCTGTGCCAAAGGAGACTGTGACACCGTATAGAGCAATACACAGGTCGCACCAAACGGCGCCATAATAAAGATATTATGTGTAAGTTTACTCAACCACAGAAGTATAAAAATACTGACTGTACCCCCAATAAGACTTCTTAAAATATCAACTTTAGTGGGCGATGGAGCCAGTTTTTCTTTGCCATGAAAGATCGAGAACATTGTTTTATTCCTCTAACAAAAAGTTGCTTTTTAAAAAGCATATAGATAAAATTCAAAATAGTACAGATCTGTACTATTTTATTTTTTGGAAAATTTTTATGTCAAAATCTGCCTTAAAAATATTAGATACAGCCGAGAAGTTATTTAATGAAAATAGTTTTGTTGGCGTTGGCGTTGACCTGATTCGCGATGAGTCTGGCTGTTCCAAAACCACCATGTACACTTACTATAAAAATAAAAATCAATTGGTTCAGTCTGTACTGATTGCTCGTGATGAACGCTTTAAGCAAAGCCTTTTAGGTTATGTGGGAGATGCAACGGGGTTAGAGGCTATTAATAAAATTCTTGATTGGCACACCAATTGGTTTAGACAAGATTTTTTTAAGGGCTGTTTATTTGTAAGAGCGGTCGCTGAATCTAACCAAGATGATCAAGACATTATTTCTATTTCTAAAGCCCATAAGCAATGGATTAAAGTACTGATTGCGTCAAACTGCAATATGCAAAATGGTGAAACTTTATCTGAACTAATCTATACGGTGATTGAAGGGCTAATTAGTCGTTTTTTAGTCGATGGCTTCGATGAGGCACTTGCGATAAATATGAAAAATTCTATTAATCAATTATTTAATATCAATCAAAATTAATAATTGCAGCCCGATAGCTGCAATTGAATAAATGGAATTTTAGCTACGAAACTTCCCCATCAATAATGCCTTTCTCTTTTAACGCTGCTAATTCATCAGTTGTTTTAAATCTCGATAAAATTTGAGCGGTATGTTCACCGAGCTCTGGCGGTGCGTGATGATATTCAACTGGAGTATCAGACAACTTGATCGGTGAGCCAATCGTTTGAAAGTTTTCATTTAAACGATGAGGAATATTCACCACCAAATTGCGATGTACAATTTGTGGTTCAGCCAAGGCATCTTCAATAGAGTTGATAACACCTACAGGTACTTTAAGCGCATGAATCATCTCGACCCATTCTTTAGCGGTTTTCTGCAAAAAGTGCTCCGACAATAAAGGAATTAGTTCATCTCGATACTTTACTCGGTCTTGATTACGCACAAATTTTTCATTTTCGAGCAGCTCTGGATAACCAATCGCAATGCACAAATCTTTAAACTGTTTGTCGTTACCACACGCAATAATAAATTCTTTATCTTTAGCCTTAAAGGTTTGATACGGCACAATACTTGGGTGCTGATTACCCATGCGCTGTGGTGCTTTACCTGAGGCTAAATAGTTCATTCCCTGATTTGCCAGTGCCGCAACCTGCACATCAAGGAGTGACATATCAATATATTGACCACGCCCTGTGTGCGAACGTGCAATCAAGGCCGCTTGAATGGCAATGGTTGAATACAATCCAGTTTGAATGTCTACCACAGCCACACCAACCTTTTGCGCACCACCGCCTGTGACATCATAAGGTTCACCAGTAATGCTCATTAAGCCAGACATGCCTTGAATAATAAAATCATAACCGGGTTCTTCTGCACGTGGACCATCTTGCCCAAAACCAGTAATCGAGCAATAAACAAGATTTGGGTTTAACTCACTTAATGATGCGTAATCCAAACCATATTTAGTCAAAGATCCTGTCTTATAATTTTCAATTACAACATCGGCAGTCTTGGCAATTTCATAAATTAAGGCCTGACCTTCTGGAGTTGTAATATCCACAGCAACAGAATATTTATTACGGTTGGTACACTGAAAATAGCCAGATTCACGGGTCATGTTTCCGTCTTGATTGGGCATCCATGGTGGTCCCCACATACGGGTGTCATCACCAACTCGAGGACGTTCAATTTTAATGACTTCTGCGCCAAGGTCTGCCAAGATTTGTCCACACCACGGTCCCGCAAGCACACGACTTAAATCTAAAACCCGAATTCCTTGTAATGCACCCATAACGATACCCTTCCTTATCTTTTTAGAAGGTACTCAACGCACCTTCTTCATTGTTTATGATTGTTTTTGCGGATCGTACTGACGATCTTTAATAAATAAGCCTGGCAATACACCCGCAACAAAATATGCAGCGCCCATCACAATAAATGCCATAGTAAACGTACCACCCGATGCCAAGAAACCAATGGTTGCAGGTGCAATAGCTGCCCCAACACGACCAATGTTATAGGCACCGCCAATGGCTGTTCCGCGTACATCAGTTGAAAAACTTTCAGCCATATACGTCGCGTTTACACCGTATGGAATGCCATATAAGAAGCCAAAAGTGATCAATAAATACAAAATATTGTCAGGCGTATTAAAGAAAATAATGATTGGCAAGAACACGGCGCTGGCAATTGTTCCAAACACGAAAACAGCACGGCGGTTAAATTTGTCAGCAAGATAACCTGCTAAAATTTTGCCTAAAATCATTGCTGTATATGAACCCACCATATAACTGGTTAAGTTTTTAAAGTTCATATGCACTTCTGTTTCTAAATAACTTGGCATCCAGTTGTTAATACCGTAATAACCAAATTGTAAGAAGAATGCTGTAGTCATCCACAACAAAAACATTTTACGGTGCTTAAAGTTATTAAAAATTTGCTTATAGATACTGCTACTTTTTGGTTTCTCAGTCGCTACAATTTCTTTAGGCTGTCTGTTGTCTTGTAAACTTTCAATTTTGGTTAACTGCCAAGATTTTGGCTCTGGCACAAATCGTTGTAGAAAAATATTAACGAAAGCAGGAACTACGGTCAGAAAGAACAAAACACGCCAGCCATGATCTGGAATAATCGCACCAGCTAATAGCGTCGCAGCAATATAACCCACTGTTTGACCAGTCTGTAACGTGCCCAGTACGGTTGTACGGTAAGTGGTTGGCACATATTCAGCCATTAAGGTATTACAAGCCATATAGAGTGCTCCGATTCCTAAAGCACCAATAAAGCGTAAAGCCATAAATTGCTCGAAGCTTTGCGTAAAACCTAATAAACAAGTCGCTACCGAAAAGAAGGTTACCGAGTTGGCAATCGTTCGCACGCGACCAAACTTATCACATGCCCAACCACCCAAAATACCGCCAACGCCCATTCCTGCCAAAGAAGCACTCCCCAATGCACCCGCTTGAAAGGTACTTAAACCAAACTCTGCCTTTAAACTGGTCAAACTATAAGACAGCAGCATAATATCAACGCCATCGACCACCATCGCAAAATAGGCAAATAGCAACGCCCATTTCCATGTATGAGGTCCGATCTTTTCATATGTTCCAAGATTGCTTGGAAATGTAGTTCTTAACTCTTTCGATATTGCCTGAACGTCATTGTTCATCTTTAGTTCCTCATTTTCCCAAATGAGTCATCGATAGCTTACTTATGTTTTCTGTATGACTTAATCTTCTATACTTTTCATTATCTTACATTCAAATTTAAGTACACAGAGGCGCATCTTCACATGAGTATCCTTACGATGAATCTTGTCATTATCCATAAATTTTTTGCGTAAAAATCCCTAAAGGTGCTCTTGAAAGAACACCTCCATCTTTTAAAAATGAATGAGTTAGTTACTAAATGCCGCGATGCCTGTTTGTGCACGACCTAAAATCAAGGCATGAACGTCATGTGTACCTTCATAGGTATTTACGACTTCAAGATTAACTAAATGACGTGCCACACCAAATTCATCACTAATACCGTTTCCACCCATCATGTCGCGTGCCATGCGAGCAATATCAAGCGCCTTTCCACAGTTGTTACGCTTAATTAAAGATGTGCCTTCAACTGACGCAATGCCTTCATCTTTCATACGACCAAAACGTAAAGCTACTTGCAAGCCTAATGCAATTTCAGTTTGCATATCTGCAAGTTTCTTTTGAATCAATTGATTTGCAGCCAACGGACGACCAAATTGTTTACGGTCCATGGTGTATTGATGTGCGGTATGCCAACAGAACTCGGCAGCACCCATTGCACCCCATGCAATGCCATAGCGGGCACTATTTAGGCAAGTGAACGGACCACGTAATCCTCGAACTTCAGGGAATGCATTTTCTTCGGGTACAAAAACGTTATCCATCACAATTTCACCCGTAATCGATGCACGTAAACCGACCTTGCCATGAATGGCAGGCGCAGATAGCCCTTCCCAACCCTTTTCTAAAATGAAGCCTCGAATATCACCCACATTACCTTCCGCAGAAACTTCTTTTGCCCACACTACAAACACATCAGCAATTGGGCTATTGGTAATCCACATTTTTGCGCCAGTTAAACGGTAACCGCCGTCAACTTTTTTAGCACGGGTAATCATACTGCCTGGGTCTGAGCCATGGTCAGGTTCTGTTAAACCAAAACAGCCAATGTATTCACCCGTTGCCAATTTAGGTAAGTACTTCTGCTTTTGCTCTTCGGTACCAAATTCATGAATTGGAACCATCACCAATGAGCTTTGCACACTCGCCATAGAGCGGTAGCCCGAATCGACATATTCAATTTCACGCGCAACCAAACCATAACTCACATAGTTCAAACCCGCGCCGCCATATTGCTCAGGAATAGTTGGCCCCAATAAGCCAAGCTCTCCCATTTCACGAAAAATAGATGGATCTGTTTTTTCATGACGGAACTGTTCAAGTACACGTGGTTGCAGGCGTTCTTGGCAATAGGCATGAGCCGCATCACGAATCATGCGTTCATCTTCGGTAAGCTGTTGCTCAATTAAAAATGGGTCTTGCCAATTAAATTGAACTTTTGCTTTTTTAGTTGTCACCATGTGATTCATCGCATCCTCTGCTTGATTTGATCTTCTTTATTTAACTCGATGTTATGCGTGAAAAATGCAGTAATCAAACGATAAATCTTCATGCAGATATGCGACTTACGCATATTTAAAATAAGTCACATTAAATTTAGATAATTAATTGGTTGTATTTCATTAAAAATGGCTTATTTTTAGACTAAACTCTGCTATCTGTATTTAGGTCATATGCTTTTTTGAAATATGACGACAAATAAAAGGATTTTATTTATGCGAAGAAGTATCCCGTCAATTCAGGGCCTGATTTGCTTTGAAAGTGCAGCAAAACATCTAAGTTATACCTATGCTGCCCAAGAGTTATGTATTACGCAAAGCGCAGTCTCTCGCCAAATTCAGCAGCTAGAAGATTTCTTAGGTGTTGAATTATTCATACGCACTCGGCACGGCGTCGAGCTAACTATTGCGGGCCAACAATATTTTAAAAGCATTAAACCCTACTTACTAGGGCTAGAAAAATGTACGGCAGATGTGATTTCTCATAAGGGTTTAGGCGGAACATTAAAGCTAGGCGTGGTGCCTACCTTTGCAACGCGCTGGCTGTTACCCAAGCTTCATCTTTTAAATCAAAGATACCCTGAAATTACGGTTCATTTAGAAACCAGTACCAAACCTTTTTTATTTAACGACAATATTTTTGACGCCGCTATTTTTGCAGGTACACAGCAGCAGATTGACCACTGGCCCGGCATACAAGCCCATTATTTAATGGATGAAGAAATTGTACCTGTTTGCTCACCAAGGCTGATCGAAAAGTATTTTCCAGATGCCATGATGATCAATGAAAATACCTATGACTTAAGCTGCGAGGATTTACTAAAAATTCCCTTACTTCAACAAACGACTCGGCCTAGCATTTGGCAAGAATGGTTTCTCACCCATCAGATGCAGCATCCTAAACCTTTTGATGGACAACGCCATGAGTTATTTTCGATGCTTGCAGTTGCTGCCAGTCATGACATGGGAATGGCCTTAATCCCGCAAATGTTGATTGAATCTGAACTACAAAAAAAAGAACTTGTGATTGTTTCCAATAAAAAATTAAAAGGCAGCCGAAAGTACTATCTCATTCACTCAAGCCAAGACATAACCCCAACCATTCAGAAATTTGTTGACTGGATTCACCACGAATTAGAGCAGCTAAAAAGTAGTACAAACTAGGAATAGATTTTTATACCTAATATCGACATCCATACTCATAAAAAAAGATTGTGAGTGATGAGATCACAACCTTTTTAATTAAATATAAATGACTTTGAATTAATGACTCATCAATTGAATGCCTGAACCACTACGTTTCGGATCAATCAAGATTTTGGCATGTTGTTCAGGGTCGCGTAACGCTTCAAATGCACTCGTAACCCCCTCTAAACCTACAACACCGGTAATCAGTGGTGAGCAGTTCACTTTACCTTCTGCAATCATGTGTAGCGCATCTCGGAACTCAAGCGGTGTATAGCCCAACACAAACTGAATTTCTAACTCTTTATTAATCGCAAGTGCAGGTTCTATTTTGTCACTTTGCATGCACACGCCCACCCCGACAATTCGGGAAAACAAAGGTGCACCTTCAATAATTTGCTGTAAAACACCCGGTACGCCAACACACTCAAAAATAACGGGACGCTTTGGCAGAGCACCCAATTTATCAATCATGCGCCATCCATGCCACCATGGTAAGCGTGTCGCTTGTAACTTATCAAACAGCCCCATGCCCATATTAATTGCATCAGAAACATTGCCCAGCAAACCAAACTCTTTCCAGTTGGCAAATGGCGATGTCTGTTTAGGATCTACCACAATATCGGCACCACATTGCTCGGCAAGCTTACGGCGGTTTGATGAAAAATCACTAGCAACTACGGTTTTAACCCCAGCGGCTTTAAGCATTAAAATAACACCTAGCCCAACAGGACCACAGCCAATCACAATAGCAGGTTCACTGGTTTTCACGCGGCTACGGCGAACGGCATGCAATGCAACCGCCATAGGTTCAGTCATGGCAGCACTATCTGCATCTAGACCATTGGGCACTTCAAACATTAAACTCGATTGAGCTAGTACTTGCTCGGCATAGCCACCCGAAGCATTTGGTGAAAGCCCTGTAGACAAATAACCATGCTGATCTACATTTAAAAGAGGCATTGCGCAAACGAGTGTATCGGCTTTAAATTTATGACGAGTTTTTGGACCATAATCCAAAACTTTGCCACAAAACTCATGTCCCAGTACGAATGGATCGGTAGATTTTGCTAAACCATTAAACCCAACACGTGCGGCTAAATCATGCATGTGGTCGCAGTGATGTTGCATATGCAAATCAGAGCCACAAATCCCGCATCGAACCACTTCTAATAACACCTGCCCTTTTGCAGGCGTTAATTTTGGCTGGTCTACCACTTCTAATTTTGCTTGATGACAAAGTACCGACTTCATTTGAACGCTTCCTATTTCTTCTTTTCATTTACTTGCTAGAAATAGATTTCTACAGATAAATTAATCGCCTTATCAGTTTGGTCTTTAGCAAGCCTTTGCTCATCTTTACAACTAAAAGGCAAAATACCAATGACCATTCTTTAGCCAATCTATTCTTAAATAGTCAACAAGAGGCAGGCTCAGCGAGATTAAAAACAATAAAAATCTTGGTACTTGTATCTTACACAGACTGCGTTATCTTCTTAGGCCAGAACAATGTCATCAAAATTAAAACTTAAACGAATATCTTAAGTTCAAAAAACTCAACCAAACCCTTTTCACAAAAACATAGCAAATCCAAACTTCTATCAATTGTGCCAAACAGGCATGATGAATTGATACGAACAGATAAGAAGAAATTTATGATTACTAAAACGCTTCCACTTACAGATATACACCGCCATCTTGATGGCAACATCCGTATTCAAACCATTTTAGAGTTAGGGCAACAATACCATTTAGATTTGCCTGCCTACGACATTGAATCTTTACGCCCACACGTACAAGTGATTAATAATGAACCAGATTTATTAAGTTTTTTATCTAAGCTGGATTGGGGTGTAAAAGTGTTAGCAAGTTTAGATGCCTGTAAACGCATTGCATTTGAAAATATGCAAGATGCAGCACAGCAAGGTCTAGACTATGTAGAGCTGCGTTTTTCACCGGGTTATATGGGAATGACCCATCAACTACCACTTGAAGGCGTTGTTGAAGCGGTTATAGCTGGTGTAAAAGAAGGCAGTCAGACTTACGGGGTAAAAGCGAATTTAATTGGGATTATGAGCCGTACTTTTGGTCAAGAAGCCTGCGAAAAAGAATTAAATGCTCTACTTGCCCATAAAAATGATATTAAAGCTTTAGATCTTGCTGGAGATGAGCTTGGCTTTCCGGGCAATTTATTTATTGATCACTTTAAAAAAGCGCGTGATGCAGGTTGGCACATTACGGTGCATGCAGGCGAGGCTGCCGGCCCAGAAAGTATTTGGCAAGCCATTCAAGAATTAGGTGCTGAACGAATTGGACATGGTGTTAAAGCAGTTCAAGATTTGAAGCTGTTAGATTATTTAGCTAAACATAAAATTGGCATTGAATCTTGCCTCACCTCAAACATTCAAACAAACACAGTACCCTCACTAGCACAACATCCATTAAAAACTTTTTTAGAACATGGTGTGCTTGCAACGATTAATACGGATGACCCTGCTGTAGAAGGTATTGAGATACAACATGAATATTTAAGTGCTGCCCCATTGGCAGGATTAACTCCTGAGCAAATTTATACAGCTCAAGAAAACGGTCTTAAAATCGCATTTTTATCAGAACAAGAAAAAGATGAGTTAAGACAGAAATATCAATAACAGAGAACAGAGAACAGAGAACAGAGAACAGAGAACAGAGAACAGAGAACAGAGAACAGAGAACAGAGAACAGAGCTTATATGTGTATAAGGAAACGAGTTCAAGCATTGAAATGCGTTTGAATTAGATTTTTTAAATAGAAAACAAAAAAATTTCTTCTATCTATAAGATAAGAAGAAATTCTTTTTAATATTTGGGATATTTTATAAAGCTTGAACGCTTCTAAATATGGTCGGAGCAGTAGGATTCGAACCTACGACCCCCTGGTCCCAAACCAGGTGCACTACCAGGCTGTGCTATGCTCCGAAATTGGGGTGAATGACGGGATTCGAACCCGCGACAACTGGAATCACAATCCAGGGCTCTACCAACTGAGCTACATCCACCATCAAATAGTTCTATGTACCAAGCTACCGAGTGGCGCGCCTGACAGGATTCGAACCTGTGACCATCCGCTTAGAAGGCGGATGCTCTATCCAACTGAGCTACAGGCGCTTAACCGATGATGCTTATCATGCGATACTTCGCCGATCTTAAAATATTATTTTAAGTGGTCGGAGCAGTAGGATTCGAACCTACGACCCCCTGGTCCCAAACCAGGTGCACTACCAGGCTGTGCTATGCTCCG
>NZ_JAHPRP010000016.1:0-48900 GCF_025513915.1 Acinetobacter sp. WU_MDCI_Abxb74 | reverse complement strand
CAATCAATGATAATATTTCGATCAATCAATCAGTAAAAATCCACACAAGTTGTTCTTCATAATCTCTTAATGATCTTTCTGCTCTTCGTCAGAGACAGAATTCAACGCAATACCAAGTTTTCATCTTAACCCTGTAAGCTAAGATATTCTCATGTATCGCGTCGGGATGAGTGCATTATAGGGGAAAAAAATTAGTACGCAAGGACTTTTCCAAACACATGCACTCGACCGTCTCTTTTTTACTCAAATAAATTAACAATAAAGCTTAATTTAAGCATATATCATTGATATAAAACAAAAAACTATATGGAATTTATTTTCATTCTTTTTTGATTTTGATATCTATTATCTTAATAGATTGTTTAGGTACGTTCTGATGCGCTCCATCATTGGTTGTTGGCACTTTTACAATGCGGTCAACGACATCCATACCTTTAACCACTTTTCCGAAAACTGCATAACCCGCATTACCCGCTGAGCGATTTAGAAAACTATTATCAGCAACATTAATAAAGAACTGACTAGTAGCTGAATCAGGATTTGCGGTACGAGCCATTGCTAAGGTTCCGCGTGTGTTAGCAATTCCATTTCCAGCTTCGTTCTTAATTGGTGCTCGAGTAGTTTTTTCCTGCATATTTGCAGTAAGTCCACCACCCTGTACCATGAATCCAGGAATTACGCGGTGGAAGATCGTATCTTTATAAAAGTTCGACTTTATATAGCTTTTAAAATTCTTCACACTGATTGGAGCTTTCTCATCATAAAGCTGTATTTCAATGTTGCCTGAATTCGTTTGCATTTCAACTAAAGTGTCAGCCCAGACTGAATGACTGCTTAAACCCAAGCAACATAGCATTAATAATTTTTTCATATCTTCCTACAGTAAAATGCAAAGCTTAATAAAGGTTAAATTTAATCGTCTATATAAAAGAATTCTAGTGAGTATTTATTATCTTTTATTTAAAGCCTTATATTTTAGATTTGAGTATAAGCCCACGTTCCACGTGAAACATGGACCAAACTTTTATTTAGCTATTTTTATCCCAAAATTTTCTAAAGTTTTTACTGAACTCGATGGTGTAGCGTTTGGCCTTTTTAGAAATAGGCGTCAAATTTATAAATCCATGAGTTTGATCTGCGTATTCTTCATAATGCATTTTGACGCCATTTTGGCGTAGCTTATAACTATAGATTTTTCCTTCATCATGTAATACGTCATGCCCAGCAGTAATCACAAAAGCCGGTGGATTCTTTTTCAAGTTACCATAGGTTGGAGAAATAATAGGATCGTCTAACTCTACATTATGCTGAGTTGCATAATATTGAGTGACATTATTGATATCTTTATCTGTTAAAACTAATCCTTCGTTATAGGCATAGAAGGATGGATGTCGGCTCTTGAAATCCACTGCAGGGTAAATAAGAAGTTGTGCCTGTGGAGCATACGGTTTATTTACTGATCTTTGAGCCACGACTGTACTGATGTTTCCACCTGCACTATCACCTGCTACAGCAATTCGACCTTTTAATATTTTTAATTGTCTACGATTTTGATATACCCAAGCCAAAGCATCTTCACAGGATTGGATTAAATGTTGAGGAGAAACCTCAGGTGCAAGAGGATAATCAATACTGAGTACTTGTACTTTTGCATATTTTGCCAATATACGACAAACCTCATCATGAGTATCTAAACCACCAACAACAAACCCTCCTCCATGATAGAAAACAAGAAGAGGTAATTTTTTACTAGGTGCCGGATGATAGTGTCTTGCGAAAACAGTTCCGCTTTGAAGAGGTAACCGAATATCTTCTACTGAATCAATATCTGTTGATTTCTGGCGTATAGCCAGCATTTGAGTATCGAACAGCCTTCTAGATTCAATTGGGTCTGAACCAATGAAACCGATACGACCCTGTTTAATTTGTACAGCCATCATACATTTAGTAAATGAGTCGAGATCTGGATATTGGTAAGAATATCCAAGAATTTTGGCAAGTGATTCTTGAGCCAATCGAGGTAACTTATCAAGAGCTCGAGCAGCGGGCCCTTGGCCCTTATCTAGCAATGTTTGAATTTTTTGATTGAATGCTGTCATGCCTATCTCCATGAATTCCTCTTATCCTTCATATTTTCTACAGAATTCTGTTGTTATTTGACTATATTCGCATACAACTCATGTAATCAAGATACAAAGGTAAAACCCAAATTACGCTAATCTGATTTAAAGCAAATGTCATTAACAAATGTGTCACTTAAAACAGGACTTTTTTGCCAATTATTGTTACCAGACAAAAAGAGGTACGGTTATGTCAACAAAATTAATAGTTACTTTATTAGCAACCAGTCTTTTAACTGTAGGCTGTGTGGCTTATACGGATGACCCTTCTTATCGTGGTGGTTATGGTTACCATGATACTAATCGCTATGATCGCAATGATGGACGTCGATATAATGATTGGGAACGAAAACGTTGGGAAGAACGTCAAAGAATATATGAACAACAACGAAGAGTTGCTCGCGAACAGGACCGAAACCGTCATGAATGGGATAAAAGACGCCATGACGAGGATAAAAAACACCGTGATGACGATAAAAGACGCCACGAATGGGATAAAAAACGGGTAGAAGATCGTGATCATAATCATCGAGATTATCGTCATGATGACTAAATTCTTTACTATATAAAAAGCCCCAATAAGCTACGTCTTTTGGGGCTTTTTTGAGAATTCTAAACTCTCTTAATTATAGAATAATGAGTAGCAGCTCATTTCATATATAAATCGGCATCTTGAATATATGTATTCTATAATCTTTTAGCTGTTCTTATCGCTAAGAATTACTGAGCAGTTGCAGAACCTGAAACTGAACCTGAAGCCCCAGCATCAACTTGACTTGGTTGTGCTTGGCCAGAAACGCCAGCATCAACACCTACACCAGCTTCTACGCCAGATGGGCTAGCACTTGTTTGAGCAGAACCCGATGCATTTAAACCAGCTTCAGATGCACAACCAACAGCTGTAAAAGCAACACCAGCAAGTACTGCAGAGATAAGACCTAATTTTTTCATAATCGTTTTCCTTTCATTACGACAAACACTTAAATGCAAAGTTCATCTTCGCGCTGCCTATAATTCACAATTTTTTTTTCTGGCGTGCGTATCATTGGTTGTCTTTTGTAGTAATAGAAGTACAAATTGTGCAATTTTTTATTAAATTCACTTCCCTACCCTTACTCCTATCTTTTATATAAATGCTTGAGGCTAAGCTTTTGTTTAACTTTATCAATTTCTAATTTTTACACTGCCCTTTTTATTGGCTTAAAAAATTTCTCTTTATAGAAACGCAATATAAGGTACGTAGACTGTTACAGAGATTTTTCGCTTAAAAAATCCTCTTTCCCACAAAAAAGCCGTGTATAGATCACGGCTTTTTTAAAAATTTAAGATATATGGCTTTAAATTATGGCCATTGCATCTCGCCTTTTACAACTTTTGCACCTAACTCGAGGCTATCCACACTTTTTAAGGCTGGATATTGTTTTTGCATGAGCTGACTCAATTCGCTAGCATTCTTACTTACTTTGGCTGCTTTCTCATAATTCTTGAGATAATCGATCGAAAAGTTAACTGCATTCAAACCTTGTGGAGCGCCCTCAACCATATGGGCAGGAACTACCGTTTGAGGTTGAAGAGCTTTGATACTTTCTAGAGATTGAATCACTTCAGCACGATCTTTAGTTTTAGGAGTATCTGCCATCCATAAATGGATACCTGAAGATACTGGAATACCGCCTACTACTGCTTTTGCAGAAGGAATCCACAAATAAGTAAGATCCTTTTTACCTTTAATTTCAATTGCTTCATTCTCAAGTTTTAAAGTTTTGGCAGTGTAAGCTTTAGGCACAATAATTTGGCTAGGTGCATTGGCACCCATCTGTGGTCCCCAATATTTCACTTTCAGTGCTTGAGTATCTTGAATATGTTTAACGGTTTCCGGAGTTGCAATGATTTGTACATTCGGAAAATATTGTTTAAATACATCTAATCCGAAATAGAAGTCTGGGTCACCATAACTTACGAAAATTGTTTTTAAAGTTTTACCACTATCAAGGATATCAGCAGCAATACGTAATGCTTCAGATTTTGAGAATTGTGCATTCACTAATAGAACTTCTTTATCACCTTCAATTAAAGTGGAAGTCACTCCAAAATGTTCTGGTTTAGCCAGAAAATTCTGGATTTTTAGATCCTGTGCAAAAGCTGAGGAAGCCATCGTTAAAGCTGTGGCAGTTGCTAGGGCTGAAGCAGTTATTTTAAAAAGTTTCATTGTGTATTCTCCAATTTCATAAAGAACACTTTAAATTGCAATTCCTGCAAGATAAATGCCCAAAATTAAGATAAACTGTTGCATATATTGTAATAATGATAAAGCATATGGATACTTTAAAAGCCATACAGGTCTTTGTTTCTATTGCTCAGCACGGCAATTTGACCAAAGCCGCCGAACACCTTAATTATTCCCGTGCCATGGTTTCTCGCTATCTTGAACACCTAGAGCATACATTCTCAACTCGACTATTTCAGCGGAATACCCGAAAAATATCTCTCACTTCAGCCGGTGAAAAAGCCCTACTCTACTGCGAAAATATTTTACAACAACAACAACTTCTACAAGAGCTGGCAGCACCCGAACAACATAACGGTACGATTCGCTTTACCTGTGGTTTATTTTTATTTCAATTGGGTGTTGGGGAATGTATTCGTCAATTTAAAAAACAACATCCACATATTCAATTTGACGTATATCTTACTGAAAATACAATTGACTTGATTGATGCACAGGTCGATTTAGCCTTGCGTATAACGCAAAAAGTTGCAGATGGATTAATTGCGAGACCAGTCTGTCAGATCGAATCGATATTTTGTGCCCATCCAGACTATTTAAAAGAGCATAGTCCCCTCTCTCACCCAAGACAACTTATTCAATATGAATGTTTAACTCACCATAGCCAACATCAATTTTGGACACTTTTTGATGAAGAACAACAACCGCAGAATTATCCTTTAAACGTCACCTTTAAAAGTAATGATGTAAATGCTGTTTATGATATGTGTCTACATGCCCAAGGTGTGGCTATGTTGCCGTCACTATTAGTTAAAAAAGATTTAAAAGAAAAACGACTAATTCCTTTATTTAAAAACTTTTCAGCTCCGGAATTAAGCCTGTCAGTGGTATATGCATCTAGGCAACATTTACCCAAAATAACGCAGGAATTTATTGCTTTTATGATCGAAAATTTAGATTTTTACTTAAAACCGCAAAATTAAAAGTTTTAAATTGCCGTGTACGCTTGAATTTTTAGGCAATGCCCATACTTCATCCCTATTAATGAATTACAGCATATGCATGGCAGTTCAGGTTTTACACAGTAAATACTGATGCCAAAAGGACTGTACATGTTTAAAAACCCATTTAAACGGAGATCATCAATGGCTAATGAGCAAAATGAGCAAGCTCAAGACATTCAACACGAGCAAGCAGAGCAATCTAATGAGCAAACTCAGGCTGAAGGTGGAGAGCAAGCAAACGATGTTACCGTTGAATCTTTACAAGCGCAAATCACTAAATTAGAAGAAAGTCTTAAACTTGAAAAAGCACGTACAGCAAATGCTGTTTACGAAGCACAAAAGAGTGTAGAGCGTATTCAACGTGAGTCTGAAAAGCATAAGGAAACTGTGCTTGAAAAATTTGCAAAAGAATTACTGGATTCTGTAGACAATCTAGAGCGCGCAATTCAAGCGGCGGGTGATGAAGAAACACCGGTACTTGAAGGTATTAAATTAACCTTGAAGTCACTGTTAACTGCGCTTGAAAAATTTGGCGTTGTAGAAGCTGACACTAAGAATGGTTTCAATGCAGATTTACATCAAGCAGTCGGTATTGATCCAAATGCTAAAGCGAATGAAATCGGTACTGTTTTACAAAAAGGCTATACCTTAAATGGCCGCTTATTGCGCCCTGCTATGGTTATGGTCGGTCAATAAGTAAATTTTTGAGAGTTTTTAGATTTTTTTTAGCTAAAATGCTTGAAAAAAATAGATTCACTCTCATATCGGATAACAAGCAAAAACATTGCAAAAGAATTTTTGAGGAAAACGTCACATGGCAAAAATTATTGGTATTGACTTAGGTACTACCAACTCATGCGTTGCTGTACTTGAAGGCGATAAAGTAAAAGTAATCGAAAACGCTGAAGGCACACGTACAACTCCATCGATCATCGCTTATAAAGATGGCGAGATCTTGGTTGGTCAAAGCGCTAAGCGTCAGGCAGTAACTAACCCGAAAAATACATTATTCGCTATTAAGCGTTTAATTGGTCGTCGTTATGAAGATCAAGCAGTACAAAAAGACATCGGCCTTGTACCTTATAAAATCATCAAAGCTGACAATGGTGATGCTTGGGTAGAAGTAAACGATAAAAAATTAGCACCTCAACAGATCTCTGCTGAAATCTTGAAAAAGATGAAGAAAACTGCAGAAGACTATTTAGGTGAAACAGTTACAGAAGCAGTTATTACTGTTCCTGCTTACTTTAATGATGCTCAACGTCAAGCAACTAAAGATGCGGGTAAAATCGCTGGTTTAGACGTTAAACGTATCATTAACGAACCAACTGCTGCTGCACTTGCGTTCGGTATGGACAAAAAAGAAGGCGATCGTAAAATTGCTGTTTACGACTTAGGTGGTGGTACTTTTGACGTATCAATCATTGAAATCGCAGACCTTGATGGCGACCAACAAATCGAAGTGTTATCAACAAATGGTGATACTTTCCTTGGTGGTGAAGACTTTGATAACGCTTTAATTGAATTCTTGGTTGAAGAATTTAAGAAAGAACAAAGTGTGAACTTGAAAAATGATCCACTTGCATTACAACGTTTGAAAGAAGCTGCTGAAAAAGCAAAAATCGAGCTTTCTTCATCGAATGCAACTGAAATCAACCTTCCATATATCACTGCTGATGCGACTGGTCCTAAACACTTAGTGATCAATGTAACACGTGCAAAACTTGAAGGTTTGGTTGCTGATTTAGTTGCTCGTACAATTGAGCCTTGCCGTATTGCGCTTAAAGATGCTGGTCTTTCGACTTCTGACATCTCTGACGTAATTTTGGTTGGTGGCCAGTCTCGTATGCCGCTTGTACAACAAAAAGTACAAGAATTCTTTGGTAAAGAGCCACGTAAAGACGTGAACCCTGATGAAGCAGTTGCAATTGGTGCTGCGATTCAAGGGGCGGTATTGTCTGGTGACAAAACTGACGTTCTTTTATTAGACGTAACACCATTAACTTTAGGTATTGAAACAATGGGTGGTGTATTAACACCAATCATTGAGAAAAACACGACGATTCCTGCGAAGAAATCACAAGTGTTCTCTACTGCTGCTGACAACCAGCCTGCTGTAGACATTTCTGTTTACCAAGGTGAACGTAAGATGGCTCAACAAAACAAATTGTTGGGTAACTTCCAATTAGGTGACATTCCACCTGCTCCACGTGGTGTGCCACAAATTGAAGTCTCTTTCGACATCAATGCTGATGGTATCTTGAAAGTATCTGCTAAAGATAAGAGCACTGGTAAAGAGCAATCGATCCAGATTAAAGCAAACTCAGGTTTGTCTGATGCTGAAATCGAAGCAATGATTAAAGATGCTGAAGCGAATGCTGAAGAAGATCGTAAGTTTGAAGAACTTGCAAAAGCTCGTAACGAAGCTGATGCATTAATTTCAAGCTCGAACAAAGCAGTTAAAGATCTTGGTGATAAAGTTACTGAAGATGAAAAAACAGCTGTAAGTACTGCAGTTTCTGAACTTGAATTAGCAACAAAAGAAAATGATGTTGAAGATATCAAAGCTAAAACTGAAGCTTTACAAAACATCTTAATGCCTATCACTCAACGTGCTTATGAACAAGCACAGCAAGCTGGTGGTGCAGAAGGCTTTGATCCAAATGCATTCCAAGGTGGCGATGCAGGTCAACAAAAAGCTGATGATGGTGTTGTAGATGCAGAGTTTACTGAAGTTAAAGATGACAAAAAATAATTTGTTTCTTTAATAAAAAACCGCGCTTAGGCGCGGTTTTTTATTAGTTACAAAAAATAACAATAGGTTTATTAATTATATTTTTTAATTGTCTAATGTCAAAAAAGTCAATTATAAAAACTAATCTATTAATTATAAAAAAGATTTTATAAACTAAAATACATTGTTACTTATTCCATTAATTATTCCATTATTGCCAAGTGTAAAAACATCTTTTTCAATTTTTGTACCAAGATCACAAAGTTTGCCCACTCTCTTGTCTTTTTTATCATTTTGACGAAATTGATTAAGTAGCTAACAATAAGATTTATTTATATTTTTTATTTTGCCATGAAAAAATTTCTATGGTGGGGATTGAGCTTGTGTTTATGCATAGGCTTTCAAACGAAGATCTTTGCTCAAAGTAATCTACCAATGGGTTCATCTCATCAACCTTTGAAGTATCAAATTGCTTTTATTGACCCACGGTTTCAACTCACTAAAGAACAATTTATTGAAGTAAGCCAACAAGCTGCTGAAATCTGGCATAAAGAGACTGGAAAAACCTATTTTATTTATGATTCAGGAGCACAGTTATCAGTTAACTTAATTTATGATGATCATCAAATGATGAAAAGTGAGCAACAGGAAAATTTAAATACACTTTTGCAAAAGCAGGAACAATGGCGCATTAAAAATGAAGAGATTATTTTAAACAAACAAGAAATTGATCAGCTATCATCAGATTTAAACAAAAAAAAGATCAGTCTAAAAGCTGAGTTTGAACAATATCAACGAGACGTGACACGCTTTAATCAAGGAGAACAACGATACTATCGTGCCGATGAGTTAAAAGAGCAGCAAAATCAACTACAGCAAAAATCTGGAAATCTGCAAAACGAATCAAATAATTTAAATATTAAAATTCAATTGCTTAATGCAAAAATTAAAAATCTAAATCAAGAGCAAAGTGATTTAATGACTTTAATGACACAATTTAAGCTAGAGCAAAAAGCCAGTATTCAGCCTTTTCATAAAGGCCTATTTAGTCAAAACCAAATTCAAATTTATGGTTATACTTCTTTAAATGATTTACGTTTGACCCTTGCTCATGAGTTTGGTCATGCTTTAGGATTAAAACATACTACTGATCCTAAATCTTTAATGTACCCGCGTTTAAAAGAGCAAGATATCTATAATTTCAAATTAACAGATTCAGATTTAGAGTTATTAGGCTCTATTTATAGTTCAATTAAGGAAAATCATTAAAGTTAAATGATTAAAAAAACTAAATAAAACCAAATATATTGAATTTTTTCTAAAAAATAATTTGGCATTTGGTAAAAAATAACGAGACTAAAGTCTCATTTATTTATTGAAATTGTATATTTTTTGATTGATTTTTCACTTTATATTCTTATAATACGTTTTTTTTAAAATCTCCCCCCATCAATTATGCGTTTAACATCTTTGTTACTAGGCGTAGCCTTTGCTTTTTCTAATTTTCAAGCCAATGCTAATCTTGCCACCCCAGCTCATACTCAAATTCAGCAAAAAACAGGTCAGCATCTGACTTATAAAATTGCTGAAATTGACCCACGTTTTGGTTTGAGCCAAGATCAATTGATTCAGATTAGCCAACAAGCTGCGGATATTTGGAAACAAGGTACTGGGCAGGATTATTTTACTTATGATCCAAATGCAAAGTTAGAAATTCGCCTAGTTTACGATAATGGTCAAAGTCGTTCTGAACAGCGTCAAAAAATTGCAGCTCAGTTCCAGCAAGAACAGCAACGTGTAATTGATGAACAGCAACAAATTAAGCAATTAAAGCAAACCCTTGGTCAAACTCAATCTGACCTTGAAAATAAAAAGCAGATTTTGAATGGAAAATTGAAAAATCTAGACCAGCAAATGATGCAACTTAACCAAGGCAAATTAGCACCTGAATACAGTGCTAAATCTTTGGCTAAAACCCAGAAAGATTTGCAAAAGCAAACTGTTGCTTTAAAGAAAGAAATTGCTGCATATAATGAGCAAGCTAAAGATTTAAATACTAAAGTTACTCACTTTAATCAGATTAATAATGAGTTTAATGATTCATTAAACCAATTTAAGCAAAATGCTCAAGCGGATGTCTTTAAAAAAGGTATCTACAACGGCAAACAAATTGTGATTTACGAGTTTAAGTCTATTGATGATTTACGTTTAACGATTGCTCATGAGTTAGGGCATGCGCTTGGTTTAAAACACAGTGATCAACCAAATGCCTTGATGTACTCCGTTCGTAAAGATGGTGACAAAAAAATCACTGGCCTTACCGATGCTGATCGCGATCTATTAAGTGCTTTACCTCAATAATTAAGAACTTCATATAAAATGATGTATCTATTTCTAAATAGATACATCGAAATTCATGTCAAAGTCATGTTATTGTGGTCATCAAAGCTAACGAAAATAGAATGGAGATGAAGATGAGTTACTATCATATCCTGATTGAAGTAAATGATCATATCAGTACAATTGAACAAACACGTGATATTGAACTGTTTGATATTATTGAAATTAAACCTTACCTTCATTCTATTCTAATCCCCTTTTTCAATGAGCATGAAATCGAGCTTGAAGATGAAAATATTGAATATAAAGATATTCTACATCTTGAAGTAAAACAGACTCTGTTACCGATTGAACATTTAATTGAAGAAGAACAAAAGCAATTACCAAGTGATACAGATGTTACGATCACTGCGTATGAAATCTTTAATGATCGAGATTTAAGCCAAGATGTCACTTCAGTTATTTTTGATATTTTGGAAGCGGTTAAATTAGATTAGCAATCTTATAAAAATATTTATAAAAAAGGTCTGCATGTGCAGACCTTTTTATTATTTTCATTTTATTGCATCATTTTTTGGGCTTGTTCTTGACGGAATGCACGTAAGATTTGTTGCCCAGCCCGTCCTGTTGGATTTAAACCTAAACGAGTTTGCTCCTGACGAATAGCTACACGGGTTTTATCACCAATAAGGCCATCAACCGCGCCAATATCATAGCCACGATTAATCAAAAATTGTTGAATTTCACGACGTTCCATACGTGAAGTTCCTGGATCATCAGTTGGCCAAGATGTTGCAAAAGGACGAGCGCCTTTTAAACGATCAGATAGGTGAGCAATTGCAAGACCATAACTTTCAGCAGCGTTATAACTATAGATAGCATCAAAATTCTTAAATACTAAAAATACTGGACCATTTACACCTGCTGGTGCCATTAAACCTGCCGAAGTACTGCTAGATAAAGCGCCTTGAACAAGTGGAGAGCCATCAATCCGAGTAACACCTCTTGCACTCCAGCTACTTAAAGCTTTCTTTGAACGTCGCCCTTCTCCATCAATTGACATACCTTGGGGAACTTTTACTTCAAAACCCCATGGCATTCCTGCTTGCCAGCCCGCTTTATTTAAGAAATTCGCTGTTGAAGCCAGTGCATCAGCTGTACTAGACACCAAATCGCGACGACCATCTCCATCAAAATCAACAGCTAATCGTTCATAGGTCGATGGCATAAATTGCGTATGTCCAAATGCCCCAGCCCATGAACCTTTCAGTTGATCTTCGGTTAAATCACCACGCTGTAAAATACGCATGGTGGCAAAAAATTCAGTACGGAAATAACTTTGTCGGCGGCCTTCACAACTTAAAGTTCCGAGTGCCTGTAATAAAGGATATTTTCCAGAAATATCACCAAAATTACTTTCCACACCCCACACTGCCACAATTGTTTCTGGAGGTACACCGTAGGTTTGAGAAGCACGATTTAAAACATCGCGATATTGCGCCAGTTTTTGTTTTCCAAACTCAACTCGCTCTTCATCGACTAGCCCAGAAAGATAATCCCAAATTGGAGTCGAAAATTCTGGTTGATAATTTAATTTATCAATCACCGAATAATCTGGAGTTAAGTTTTGAGTGTAACGGTCATAGGTTGTACCAGAGACTCCAGCAGCAATCGCTTGAGAGCGTAAATTTGCCAAACAACTTTGGAAATTATTATTAGGCGTATAATTTTCGTTAGTCACTGCCGGAACAGTGGCACTGCTAGATATTGTAGAACCATTAATTACGAGCTCTGCTTGAGCCTGAGTCATTGCTAAAAATACAGAGCCAACAATACAAGAAAAACGTCGCATATTATCCCAGTTTCAATTTTTGAATTTAAATTTTTAAGTACCATACCATTATGAGTCTAAAATTTCAGAGAGAAAACGTAAATTTGAATTCATAATCTCTTCTTTAAATTCATTTCTATTGTTTTAAATTCAAATTCCTTACGTTGTTTTTGAATTTAAAACCTCTGCAATGCGCATTACCAGTTTTGAATTCAAAATAATAGCGCATAGTTTAAATTCAAAAAACTTATTTTAAATTTAAACTATAAAACAAGTGTTTCTGTGGATAAACTTATCCACAACCAAACAAAAATACCCCTATTTATTGATTCTATTCTATATTTCATCATTCCTTAAACATAGGAAAGTCATTCAACTGAACAATCTGTATTTTTAAATTCAAAAATCGACCCATGTTTTAAATTCAAACTTGCCACGTTATTTTGAATTTAAAACACTTCAACAAACATCATTCGTTTTGAATTCAAAATATATGACCCTAACGTCTGTTATAAATTAAACCCTCTTGTGGATAACTAACTTTAAATTCAAAAAATGTAAAAAACTTGTCTTCACTTTTTTAAATTTAAAAACACTACCAATATTTAAATTCAAAAATTCACGTAAAAAGTTATCCACACCTAAAAATGCTCATGATTTATTATTTTTTAAATTTAAAAGACGAAAAAAGCGATCCGAAGACCGCTTTTTAGCAAATTAAAATTACTTTAGAGAGTCATATTTTCTGTTAGAGCGAGTGGTTCTGGCAAAATTTTTGCCAATTGACGGCATAACGTCGTCAATTCATTACTATCCAAAGGCATTAAAGTGATATGACCTAACTTACGGCCAGCACGTTCTGACTTGTTATAAAGGTGTAGATGAGCACCATTTAAGGCAAGTACATCTTCAGTTTTAGGATGCTGACTAATAATATTGATCATGACCGTTGGACGAACAACGTCTGTTGAACCTAATGGAAGACCAGCAACAGCTCGAATATGGTTTTCAAACTGAGAACAAACAGCGCCTTCAATTGACCAGTGGCCTGAGTTATGCACACGCGGTGCCATCTCATTTGCACATAAACCTTGCTCTGTCACAAACAGCTCTAGAGTCAACACACCAACATAGTTGAGGTGATTCAACAAGCGTGTAATGTAGTCTTGAGCAACAGGCTGTAAAGCTTCACTATTCGGTGCTGGAACAATTGAATGCGATAAAATGCCATTATGGTGGTGATTTTCAGCCAATGGCCAAGTTTTTACTTCACCATTTTGGCCGCGCACCGCAATAATTGAAACTTCGCGAGAGAATTTAACAAAGCTTTCGGCAACTAGGCTCTTTGCAGGACCAAGTTCAGCCCACGCGGTGTCAATCTGGTCTTCTGAACGAAGTACAAACTGACCTTTACCATCATATCCACCAGTTGCAGTCTTGAGCACAATCGGCAAGCCAAGCTCAGCAACAGCCTTTTTCAAACTTTCTAAGCTATCTACAGCACGATACGGCGCAACAGGAATAGTAAGTTCATCAAATAATGCTTTTTCTGATAAACGATTTTGCGCAGTCGCTAAAGCAACACGGGGAGGGTGCAATGCCTTAGTTTTTGTTAAAACATCAACATCTTCCACGGGGGTGTTTTCAAACTCAAGACTGTAAACATCAGCACTTTCAATAAACTGCTTTAAACCTTGCTCATCTTGACTAGAAAAGACTTGGCCTAAAACACCTGCTGGACAATCTGTATTTGCTTCAAAAAAAGTACATTGAATATTTAATGGTAATGCTGCTTGAGCCATCATTCGGCCCAATTGCCCACCACCAAAAATACCGATAGTTTTATCCATCTCAGCCTCTTACACCTGACCCGGAATATTTTTGCTTGCAACCTTATCGGTTTGCGCAGCGCGGAAATCAGCAACATTTTTTGCGATTTCAGGACGAGTTAAACCTAAGATTTGTGCCGCCATAATTGCAGCATTCGTCGCACCTGCTGGACCAATCGCTAAAGTACCTACTGCGATACCAGCTGGCATTTGTACAATTGAAAGCAAAGAATCTACGCCATTTAAAATTGATGATTTAACTGGCACACCTAAAACTGGTAAATCAGTTTTTGCGGCACACATTCCAGGTAAATGCGCTGCACCACCAGCACCAGCAATAATCACTTGAATACCACGATCACGCGCAGTTTCTGCATATTCAAATAAACGATCTGGAGTACGATGAGCAGATACCACTTCCGCTTCAAATGGGACACCAAGCTGTTTAAGCATATTGGCTGTGTTTTCGAGAGTTGCCCAATCAGATTGAGAACCCATAATAATTCCAACGAGAGGTTGAGCGTCTTGTGCTGCGGCCGCATTCATTGCTAATGTTCCAGAGACAAAAGTAAAAGAAGATAAATCTCGACGAGAGCCAAGTTTTAAATGGTTCGGAAGCCCATTATTATAGACTGATTTTTCATCTCACGAAAATTTAACTGACCAGCTCTGCGAATATTTTTAATCTCATAAAAAAATGTCATGGTTTAACAGTGAAACATTCTCAAATTTTATTAATATTATTTAAACATCCTGCAAAATAATCAGGTATTTGGAAAAGTAATAGCTTGTAGTGAATAATTGATTCTATACAAGCTATTACAGCTTATTGGCTTCTAAATACGAAATAGACACAACCAAATAGGCATACCATTGCCCACAAATAATCCAATTTAAATGGCTGCTTAAACAAGAAAAGCATAAACGGTACAAACACAATCAGAGTGATGACTTCCTGAGTGATTTTCATCTCGCCGAGTAGCCAGCCTTGCGCACTCAGCATACGAGTTGCGGGAATCATAAAACTGTATTCAAGCAGAGCAATAATCCAGCCGAATAAAATCGCTTGCCAAAGGGGAGCGTGATGTAAAAATTTTAGATGCCCATACCATGCAAGGGTCATAAAGCAGTTAGAAATAACTAATAACGCAAAAGCTAAAACCGTTGGGCTCAAAGGCACATCCTTCATCTTTACGATGATTTAAGTATTTTAAAGATACAAAACATTATAAAAGATAAAACTGTCATTCAGCTTAAATACAAAAAATAAAAGACACGTTTTCATTGGGGCTTCAACCATATAGAACAACAACGATTTTTGACTATCTTTTCCCGTTTAGCCTTGCTATCGTTGCTGCCAAATTTATCAATAATGAACGCGCAGACACTTGACGTGCTGTGTATAGAAGCAGTGGAGAAGACGAGCAATGCATCTGCATATCTTGGGTATTTGTGGCACTTTTATGGGCTCTTTAGCACTTTTAGCTCGTGATTTAGGACATAAGGTAACCGGTTCCGATTCAAACGTTTACCCGCCAATGTCTACCCAGTTAGAAAATGCAGGCATTACACTCATGCAAGGCTATGACCGTAGTCATTTGCAGCCTCATCCTGATTTAGTCATTGTCGGAAATGCCATGAAACGTGGTATTGATGCTGTGGAATATATGCTGAACGAAGGCTTGCCATATATTTCTGGTCCACAGTTCCTTGCTGACCATGTTTTACAAGGTAAACATGTACTTGGTGTAGCTGGTACTCACGGTAAAACTACGACTACGACTATGCTTGCTTGGGTACTTGATCAGGCGGGTTTAAACCCAGGCTTTTTAATTGGTGGTGTTCCACTTGGTTTTAGTGAAAGCGCTCGTTTAGGTGGCGGCAAATACTTCTGCGTTGAAGCCGATGAATATGACTCAGCTTTCTTTGATAAGCGCTCTAAGTTTGTTCACTATCACCCAAAAACGGCGATTTTAAACAACCTTGAATTTGACCATGCCGATATTTTTGATGACCTTGCAGCGATTCAAAAGCAATTCCATCACCTTGTGCGTACCATTCCAAGTGAAGGCCGCATTATTGCGCCAATTACGGAAATTCATATTGATGAAGTACTTGAAATGGGCTGCTGGACACCAGTGATTCGTACAAGTCTAGAAGCGAATGAAAAAGCGGCTTTATCTGCTGAACTCATTTCAATTGATGGTAGCCATTTTAAAGTCCTCGAAAATGGCAATGTCATCGGTGAAGTGAAATGGACAATGACAGGACAACATAGCGTAGCTAATGCTTTGGCAACGATTGCAGCTGCTCAGCATGTGGGTGTTGCGCTTGAACAAGCCTGTGAAGCTTTGTCTAACTTTGGTGGCGTGAAACGTCGTATGGAGTTACTCGGCACAGTCAATGGCATTGAGGTTTATGATGACTTTGCTCACCATCCGACTGCAATTGACACGACTTTAGATGGCGCACGTAAACGTTTAGGCGAACGTCGTTTATGGGCGATTATCGAACCACGTTCAAACACCATGCGTATGGGCAGCCATAAAGAAGGTTTAGCACACTCAGCACGCTTAGCAGATGAAGTCATCTGGTATCAGCCAGAAGGTTTAGATTGGGATTTACAACCCGTGATTGAAGCTGCGTCTAACCATGCTCAAGTCAGCCGTTCACTTGATGAAATTATTGAGCGTATTGTTAATGAAGCAGGTGAGGGTGATGCAGTTGTGATTATGTCTAATGGTGGCTTTGGCGGATTACATCAAAAATTAATGAATGCATTAAAAGCAAAAGCTGCTTAACTTTTGCTTTAAAGATTCAATAAAAACGGGTTTCAAATGGAAACCCGTTTTTTTTATTCAGCCGTTTTAAACTTGTTCTGGATCTATATTGGCTATAAATTTATTAGAAACCATTAAACGTAAACTATAGACAATACCCATCGCAAAAACACTATATCCCACGTTATTACAAATAAACGGAATACATAAAATGATGAGGGCCGTAATAGGGTAAAACCATTTGCTGATTCCCGCTAAGCATTCAAATTCGTATAGTACCCAAATACAGGTGGTATAAAGCACCACACTCACCGCAACCACTATTCCCATATATAAATCGGAAATATGTGCATGATGGGTTGTGACATCCACTGCCGCTGCAAGCGCAGCGCCCACCGTAGCAATACTCACAAAAACAAAGTAATGACCATATCCCCATACAAACGGGCGCACACCTTTCAAATGGTGATGCTGTTCACTACGGTCAAAATAAGCCCACCACATCGCGAACATAAGCATCAATCCACCGATCATTAAAAAAACGGCAGGAATATTAATAGATTGAGCAGTCAGCGCATCGCGGATTGCATTAAAGCTACCAATAATTGATTCACCCAACACAATAATTGTAAGCAGGGCATAACGCTCTACAATATGATGTGGATGCCACGGCGTAGGTGAATATTTTTCTGCATAGTAGGGAACAAATAGCTCCATCGCAGCCAGAAATAAAAATAAAGGGACTGAAAGTACATGGGTAAAATTGGCAACTAACCAACCAATCTGTACCAGTACAATCCCTATTGCATAGCGATAAGCCGTAATACGTCGAGCAGGATCATATTTTGCTGCACGCAACCACTGGGTCACTAACGCCATTCGCATAATGACATAACCGATGATCATTACGTCAAAATCCTGACTATGAAATACATCGGGAATGCCTGCTGCCATCACCAATGAACCTGCAATTTGCACAAAAGTGAGGCACCGATACAACGCATCGTCATTATCGTAAGCCGAAGCAAACCATGAAAAATTCATCCATGCCCACCACAACGCGAAAAATACCATCAGGTAACTTGGTAACGCATGCCATAGGTGATTTTCAATAATGGCGTGATGTAACTGCTGACCTGCTGTTGCAATCGCGACCACAAAAATTAAATCGAACAATAATTCGAGGGGAGTTGCTGCTCTATGCGGCTGTTCTGGATCTCTTGGAGATAAAGGCCTCAAACTTAATTTTTTCTGTTTTTCTTGAGTAGTCATAAAATAACGTTCTCGAATAAAATGCCAACACGTTAGCACTTTAATATTAACGCCCAGATCACGCATTAAAAATTATCTAGATTTGCTGTTTAATCTTTACTCACAAATAAACTATATTTCATTTTTGTGACAATTCTTTATCAAGACATTAAGCTGAATTCTTTATGATAGCTCACGTTTTTGTTCTTGTTTGGAATATGAATGTCTTTAGAAACACTCAACCTTAGCTTATTCCATGTCATTAATGGTGCTCAGGATGCGAGTCAATTTATCATTCGTCTTGCTATCTTTTTTGCTAATGATCTCCTGTATATCCTTTTATTCATTCTTACTTTTTTATGGTTTTATGGCGACCAAGATTTAAAAAATAGGGTCGTTAAATCTGTATTTTTGACCTGTGTGTCGCTTTTAGTAGGTTATGTTATTTCTCTGTTTTACCATCATTCACGGCCGTTTGTGATGGGTGTTGGTACCACTTTTATCGAACATGCGCCAACCGCATCTTTTCCAAGTAATCATATGCTGATTTTCAGCACCATAGCCCTGTCTTATTTATTTGCTCAGCGCAAACTGATTGGAATTATTCTTCTATCCTTATCATTTGTCGTGGCATGGTCGCGTATTTATTTAGGTGTGCATTTCCCTTTAGATATGTTTGGCGCTTTTATTGTTGCTCTGTTGGTAAATACAGCTGGTTATTATTTCTGGAATGCTTACGGCACACGCTTAACTGCATTTTTTATTCATCTCTACAAAATCATATGCAAACCGCTTTTAGATCGGGGTTTAATTAAATAGCTTCTAAATCCATTGTTGTGTTAAAAAACACGAAATTAAGTTCAGTTGCGTAATCCTAAAAAATCTGCCATTCTATGCGTAGTTGGATATGTTTTATCCAAAACAGAATTTAGTTTGACAAGGGGAGTAGCCTCCTCCAAACATAGCAGCAATGTTATGTGTCAGATATCGTCAATACACTTTTATTAAAAAGTCGGTATCTGAGCATCATGAAATTCATGATGTAGGCAAGACCTTGATCATGTTGGTACAGATGTTTAATTCATCTGGCAACGGGTCAAGGTTTTTTTATGCCCAATTGCCGGATGTGGAGGTTTTATGGAATCGATCGGCAATTTATGGCTGTATATAGCGTTCTTTGGCATTGTCATCGTAATGCTCCTGATTGACTTTTTAGGCTTTAAGCAAAAGCAAGGTCAGGATGTTTCAATTAAGCAAGCAGCTTACTGGAGTGTGGCGTGGGTGAGTGTCGCGGCATTATTTGGTGGTGGTTTATGGTTGTATCTACAGCAAACTGCTGGTGTGACCTTAGCAAACCAAAAAACCATGGAATACTTTGCAGGTTACTTACTTGAAAAGTCACTCGCGATTGACAACGTTTTCGTCTGGTTAATGATTTTCGCAGCTTTTGCTATTCCACCTGCGCTACAACGTAAAATTTTGCTCTACGGCGTATTAGGTGCAATTGTACTTCGTACTCTCTTTATTTTTATTGGTGCATGGTTCGTTCAAGAGTTTTCTTGGGTGCTTTATATCTTTGGTGCGTTCTTGGTCTACACAGGCTTTAAGTTCTTAAAAGGTCAAGAAGAAGAAACCAATATTGAAGACATCAAAGTTCTAAAATGGTTACGTAACCACATGCGTATTACGCCACAGCTTGAAGGTGACAAGTTCTTTGTTCGTCAGAATGGTTTATTGTGGGCAACGCCGTTATTTTTAGTTTTAATTTTGGTTGAAGCGTCTGACGTGATTTTCGCAGTCGACTCTATTCCTGCTATTTTCGCGGTAACCAGCGATCCGTTTATTGTTCTAACAGCGAACTTAATGGCAATTTTAGGTTTACGTGCAATGTTCTTCTTACTTGCTGGCGCTGCAACTAAACTACATTACTTGCCATACGGTTTAGGCATCATCTTATTGTTCATTGGTGCAAAAATGTTGTTGCTTGATGTATTCCATATGCCAATCTGGATCTCGTTAAGCTTTATCGTATTGGTGTTAGCAATTACTGCTTATCTATCATTGCGACACAACAAAAAGCAGTTGCAGTCTTAATTCATCATATCAAGGCATCTACAGATGAGATGCCTTGATATTCAAATTTTCAAAGTAGGCTGTATTTAAAAATACAGAAATATTATATATCCGCCTAAAAGTGCTTTTTATTGTGGCTTCTTCGTAATTAATGAGTGTCATTTAAGTGCATTGCCAACAATCACCTTAATTTTTTAAACATAGACTATAACGAATACTCAAAAATAGAACCCTTTAATCTTTTGTATTTTAAAAATTTTACTCTCTTTTTCTTTATTAAAAATCTATATTGGCAAGCTCTTTGCATCTCCTAAAAAGAAAAAAGCCTAGATTTTAAGGGCTCGTGAGAGCCCTAATTTTTTTAAGGAGTGATGCCATGAATGCTATTCCCACTTTAACCCCACTTGCTATGCCGTGTAACAGCAGTTTTGATGCAAAAGATTGGGAAATTTTATCTAGTCACTGGTACCCAGTTGCCCGTATTCAAGACGTCTCTACTGCACCACAACGAGTGACGCTATTAGACGTGAATATGGCTCTGTATAAAACAGAAAGTGGTGAAATTCACCTCGTTCGGGACATTTGCCCTCATCGTGGTGTGCCTTTAACCAAAGGGTGGGTAGAAGGGGAGGAAATTGTGTGTCCCTATCACGGTCTGCGTTACAACACCGAAGGGAAATGTACCCAAATTCCCGCACAGCCCGAATTAACCAAAATTTCAGATCGCTTTTCTTTAACAAAATTTCCAGTCGTGCAACGTTATGGTCTAATCTGGACCAGTATTCATGGTCGTGATGTTGTTCAAGCCAATATTCCTGTATTAGATACTTGGGACCAGACAAATCATCAAGCGATTTTGCCACCTTTTGTCGATATTGGCGGTACTAGCGGACGTCAACTTGAAGGTTTTATCGATGTCGCACATTTTGCATGGGTACATCACAATGCATTTGCTGATCGCGATAACCCTGTAGTGCCCAAATACCAAACTGAACGTACCAATTATGGCTTAAAAACGGTCTATATCAGTAATGTCAGCAACTATCCACATGAGCTAAAACATTTAGAGCCGAAAGGCTTTTTATGGAAACGCACCTTTGATATTTATCCACCTTTTTCAGCAATACTTACTGTCGATTTTCCAGAAGGCGGCATTTTAAAAATCTTGAACGCTTGTTGTCCTGTATCAAGCAATAAAACCCGATTATTTGTTCCTTTAACACGTAACTTTGATCAAACAGGTGATTTAGAAAAAGTATATGCATTTAATGCCCAAATTTTTGCCGAAGATCAGGACATCATCGAATCACAAAAGCCAGAAGAGCTTCCTTTGGACTTGATGATGGAAGCTCATTTTGAAGCAGACCGCTCTTCAACAACTTACCGCCGGATTTTGGCTGAATGGGGACTAAGTGAACGTTATACCGTTTAAATCTTGGCTAACTGGGGTACAATCAACCGAAAAAAGTGAAAATATAAAGGCTTTCCATGTCATTGATAGCAAATACCACTGTAGTTCGTGGTCGTTTTTTAGATATCCAACAAACTGTCTCAGAGCCAACTGATATTCCAAATTATGTGCGCTATTTGGAAGATGGTGTATTGATTAGTGAACATGGAAAAATCATTTGGTTTGGCGCATGGGAAGAAGCTCAAAAGCATCTTCCTGCTGGAGTTGAAATTCAACACTATCCAGAACAGTTGATTGTACCCGGCTTTATTGATACCCATATTCACTTCCCACAAACTGAAATGGTTGGAGCTTACGGCGAACAACTTTTGAGTTGGTTAAATACCTATACTTTTCCAACTGAAATCCAGTTTAAAGACAAAGCATATGCAAGTGAAATTGCCCAGTTCTTTGTTCAGGAACTCTTAAAACACGGTACAACCACCGCTCTAGTCTTCTGTACAGTTCATCCTGAGTCAGTAGATGCTTTATTTGAAGCCGCAGAAGACGTTCAGATGCGTTTAATTGCTGGTAAGGTACTCATGGACCGCAATGCGCCAGATGCGCTGTGTGACACACCAGAAACCGCTTACAGCGATACAAAAGCACTTATTGAAAAATGGCATGGTAAAGGTCGTGCTCTTTATGCGATTACCCCACGTTTTGCGCCAACCTCTACTCCTGAACAGTTAGAAAGAGCAGGGCAGTTAAAACAAGAATTCCCTGATGTCTATGTCCATACGCATTTAAGTGAAAATAAAGATGAAATCGCATGGGTGAAATCTCTATTTCCAGAACAATCAGGCTATTTAGATGTCTATCAACATTATGGTTTAACTGGCAAACGATCTGTTTTTGCTCATTGTGTTCATTTAGAAGATGAAGAATGGCAATGTATGCACGATACACAATCGGCCATCGCATTTTGTCCAACTTCAAACTTGTTTTTAGGTAGTGGTTTATTCCCGTTGAAAAAAACATGGGAAAAACAAGTGAAGGTGGGCTTAGGTACAGATATCGGTGCAGGTACATCATTTAGCTTATTACAAACCGTTAACGAGGCTTATAAGGTCCAACAATTACAAGGCGATAAGCTTTCTGCTTTTGAAGCGCTTTATCATGCAACGTTAGGTGGAGCAAAAGCACTTGATCTGCACGACCGGTTAGGCAATTTCAACATCGGTAAAGAAGCAGATTTTGTTGTCTTGAATCTTAAGCCAACAGCATTACAGCAACTTCGCCAGTCTAAATCTAAGTCTGTTGAAGATGCGCTGTTTGCATTATTCACTTTAGGTGATGACCGTAATATTGAGGCGACTTATATTTATGGAAAACGTGCTTATCAAAAAGAAACAGCCCAATAAAAATCGGGCCGTTAAATTTTTGTTATTATTTGGAATATGTGCTCTTGCATTAAAGCGGGATCGGCATATCTCTCAAAATGATAAAATTTCAGAGTCATCAAAGGGTGCATGAAAAGTCATTTTGCTTTAAAATTTTACCATTAACTCAGATTTTAGAGGTGTTGCAGGTCAACACCTTTTTTATTTTTTCTTTTATATCTTGTAGGAATCTGACATGACTGTTGCAATGAGCATCATGATTTCAACCGAAGAAATTCAAGCAAAAGTCAAAGAGCTCGGCGAGCAAATTAACGCTCACTACGCCAATAGTGACAAAGAGTTGGTCCTGATTGGGCTACTGCGTGGTTCTGTTATTTTCATGGCAGATTTATGCCGAACAATTACCAAACCGCATGAACTCGACTTTATGACAGTGTCTAGCTACGGCGGCGGTACGACTTCAAGTCGGGATGTTAAAATCTTAAAAGATCTTGATGGTGAAATTCGCGGTAAAGATGTGTTAGTTGTTGAAGATATTATCGATTCAGGTAATACCTTAAGCAAAGTCATGGAAATGTTGCAAACTCGAGATCCAAATTCAATTCAATTGTGCACATTGGTGAGTAAACCATCTCGCCGTGAAATTGATCTCGAAGTTAAATTTTTAGGTTTTGAAGTTGAAGATAAGTTCATTGTGGGTTATGGATTAGACTACGACCAAAAATATCGCCACTTACCATTTATTGGCGAAATTGGTTTATAAATTTAAAAAAATAGCACCGTGAGGTGCTATTTTTTTATATAAAACTTAGCTTCGAACAAAAAAGACACAAAAAGTCGCAATCTGCTACAGACAAAATAGACAGCTCTCAAGCACGATAGAATATGAAGCAAAATCATTAACTTCATCAAAAAAACAACTGGAGAACAAATATGTGGTCACTCATTGTCGCTATTGTGGTTGGTTTCTTTGCTGGCTTAATCGCTCGTGCCTTACATCCTGGAGATGATAAAGCAGGTTTTATCGTAACTACCTTAATTGGTATTGCAGGCTCACTTCTAGCCACGTATGGTGGCCGTTTACTTGGCCTCTACGGAGAAAATTCAGCTGCGGGCTTTATCGCATCCGTTATTGGTGCAGTCGTTATTCTCTTTATTTATAATTTAATTGCACGAAAAAGTTAATGACTTTTAGGTAATAAAAAAGCACCAGATGGTGCTTTTTTAATTCATTTTATAGACCTAACTCTTTCCAAACTGACTGAATTTCTTCGGCAGATCGAGCACCTACCAGTTTAAATCCGTTTGCAAAAATCAGAGTAGGAGTACCATTAAAGCCTAACTTTCTTCCGAGCTCTAAATTACGGTCAATTGGATTAGCACAGCTCGTAACCTTTGGTTTAACACCTTGCTGAATCAATTTTTTCCATGAATATGATTGATTTGGCGCACACCAAACCTGCCTAGAAACAACGATAGACTGAGGTTTTAAAGGATAGATGAACGTGTAAATGGTCACATCTTTCAACTTGTCGAGTTCAGGTTCAAGCTGCTTGCAATAAGGGCAGTTTGGATCAGTAAATACTGCTAAAACATGCTGTCCATTACCTTTAACCGTTTTAATTGCATCTTTTAAAGGGAGCTGTTTCCAGTCAATTGAGTTCTGTCCTAAAACTAGATCTTTGGTCAAATTCTTCTGATCTTTTAATCGAATCATAGAGCCAACAAACATATGCTGACCATCTTCGCCGACATAGATGATTTGTTCATCCAGATTAGCGCTATATAATCCTTGCATTTCGGTTTTCTGGATATTGCTAATTTTCAAATTAGGGTACTGTTTTTTAATATTTTCCTTAACAGTATCCACATTAGCCAAACTCAAACTTGCCGTTAAGCTAAATAATGCCAATATTCCTAGTTTTTTAAGCATAAAACCGACTCATAGGTAGGAGAGGACCTCATTTTAATCAGTTCCGCTCTTTGAAACAGAACTGATTACCGAGTTATAACCAAACTGCCACTCATTTACGCCAATGTTTCACGTGGAACATAAGTAGGTTTTAGAATATTAATTTCCACGGATATATGCACAATTTCATCATGAATCGATAAAGCTTGACGAATCTGGTCTGCGGTTAAAGAAATGTCATCGGTTTCTAGGGCCAAAATACAAGAAAACTTGCCTTTTGCGACTTTCCAGACATGAATATCCGTAATTTCAATATATTTAGGAAATTCAGTAATCACTTCACGAATTTCTTCAACCACAGGATGATCCATTTCTGCATCTAGAAGGGTTTTTCCTGTTTCTTTCATTAATCCCAAAGACCATTTCGCGACTAAAACAGCCCCTAAAATGCCTAAAAGTGCATCTAAAAAATCCCATCCAAAATATTTACCCGCGAAAAGCGCAATAATTGCAAAAACAGAGGTCACGGCGTCTGCAACCACATGTAAAAAGGCAGCTTTTTGGTTTAAATCATGGTGCTGATGCCCATGTTCATGATGGTGATGGTGATGGTGATGGTGATGGTGACCATCATCGTGAAGTAACCATGCGCAAATCAAGTTAATGATCAACCCTAGAATTGCAATGGGAATAGCTTCATTATAAAAAATCTCAACCGGATTAAATAAACGTTGTATCGACTGAAACGCCATAAAAATGGCTACAACCATTAGCAAAATCGCACTGCTATAACCCGCTAAAATCTCAATTTTCCAAGTTCCAAAACTAAACCGATGATCTTTGGAATAATGACGAGCCGCACGATAAGCAAAATAGGCTAAACCGAGTGCCAACATATGCGAACTCATATGCCAACCATCAGCCAGAAGCGCCATTGAATTGAAAAACCATCCACCGAATATTTCTAACACCATCATGGATGCCGTTAAAATGGTTGCAATCAAAATACGTTTTTGTGCAAGTGGATTTCCTTCATCAAACTGATGTTGATGATGACGTGATACACTATGATCCTGCATAAAATTTAAACCCAATATACTCCCTACCAGTATATTGAATTATACAAGAGAACACAGATGAGTCACATTGGTCAGGATAAAAAAATACTTAATCGTGTAAAACGACTAAAAGGGCAAATTAACAGTATTGAGCATGCCGTTGAACAATCGGATATTTCATGCATAGAAATACTACAGCAAGTCGCTGCAATTAAAGGGGCGATAAACGGCCTGATGAGTGAATTGATGGAACAACACTTACATCACCATGTGCTCAAAGAAGCACAGGTTGATCAAAATGAATTAGATGAGTTTTTAAAAGTTCTAAAAAGATACGGCTAATGAGATGACTGAATGACACAGCCTTCTGCATCATTCAGTTTTTTAATTATTTTCCAATACAAAACGAACCAAAGATTTTGCCTAACAGGTCATCGGCGCTAAAGTCACCGGTAATTTCACCTAAAGCATTCTGAGCAAGTCGTAATGATTCAGCAACAAGTTCACCTGCGTTAAATACCACAAGTTGTTCATGGGCCTCTGAGAGATAGCGCTGTGTGCGTTTCATTGCGTCTAAATGACGTGTTCTGGCAATAAAGGTGTCTTCCTCAGGATGAAAGCCTGCATGAGCTGTAATCGCCTCTACGAGGCCTTGTACGCCCATCTCTTGTTTGGCAGAAACGGTAATATGACGGAACCCTTGAAAATCACTTATTTCAGCTAACTGACCCGTTAAATCACATTTATTACCAATTAACATTAAACGACGCGGCTCAATATGTTCAGCAAAATATTCTTGAGCTAGTTTTAATGGATCATCGCCTTGATTTAAGTCATAAACCAACAATAACAAATCAGCCTGTTCAATTTCTTTAATTGCTCTGCGAATCCCTTCTTTTTCAACGATATCACCCGTTTCACGAAGGCCTGCGGTGTCTGTTAAGGTAATTGGCAAACCATTTAAACTAATTTTTTCATGTAAAACATCGCGAGTTGTACCAGCAATATCTGTCACAATTGCACGCTCAACGCCAGCAAGCGCATTCAACAAGCTCGATTTACCCGCATTTGGCTTACCAGCAATCACAACTTGCAAACCTTCACGTAGTAATTGGCCTTGTCGTGCAGACATTTGCACGCCATGTACAGACTGTTGTACGTCTTCAAGTAAAGCTAAAATTTTGCCATCAGCCAAAAAGTCGATTTCTTCTTCAGGAAAATCTATTGCGGCTTCCACATGCAAACGTAAATGAATCAGTTTTTCTAAAACGGTATTAATTTTTGTTGAAAAAGCGCCTTGCAAAGAACGAACAGCAGAACGTGCAGCAGCTTGCGATGTCGCATCAATCAAATCTGCAATCGCTTCAGCTTGAACTAAGTCCATCTTGCCATTTTCAAAGGCTCGCATGGAAAACTCACCCGCTTTTGCGGCAATGGCACCAAGTTCAAATAGTCGACCTAGCAAGGCATTTTGGATAACTGGGCCACCATGGCCTTGTAGCTCTACAACATCCTCACCTGTAAATGAGTGAGGATTTGGAAAACATAGAACAATGCCTTCATCCATAATGCTCCCATCGACATCATAAAACTTACGGAAACCCGCCATACGTGCTTCAGGCAAGTTTTTCTGTGTCAGGTTTTGAGCAATTTCATAAGCCTTAGGTCCCGATAGGCGAATAACCCCCACACCACCACGCCCTGGCGGCGTTGCAATTGCGGCAATTGTGGTTTGACTTTGCATATTATTCACCTAAAAACCTAAAATCCAGCCAAAGAAAAATCCGCCTAAGATTACCATCTTAAGCGGATTTATTCAGCAAAAGTTCAACGATTAAGATGCTGATTCAGTCTTACTTAAACGACTTTTTTCAACACTCTTATTAATAAACGACTGCTGTAAAATAGTAATACTGTTGTTCACAATCCAATACAACACGAGACCTGCAGGGAAGAACAGCATAAATACCGTAAACATGATTGGCATAATACGGAACACTTTTGCCTGCATTGGGTCAGCTGGTTGCGGGTTCAGCATTTGCTGTGCAAACATGGTTACGCCCATGATTAACGGTAAGATGAACCAAGGGTCCATTGCTGACAAGTCTTGAATCCAGCCTAACCATGGTGCGTGACGTAATTCCACACTTTCCATGAGTACCCAGTACAAGGCAAGGAAAATTGGCATTTGTAGCAACAATGGTAAACAACCTGAAAGAGGATTCACTTGTTCACGTTTGTATAAAGCCATCATTTCTTGCGAAAAGCGCATGCGGTCTTCACCGAACTCTTCTTTCATGCGTTGCATTTCTGGTGCAATCACACGCATTTTCGCCATAGAACGATAACTTTTTGAAGATAAAGGCCATAAAATCATCTTCACCATAACGGTAAGTAAGATGATTGACCATCCCCAGTTGCCCACAATGCTATGGAAGAATTGAAGACCTAAGAACAATAACTTGGCAATCGGCCATAACCACCCATAATCAACAGTCTGATTCAAGCCAACCGCTAAATCTTTTAATTCAGATTGTACTTTTGGACCTGAATAAAGTTTTGCGTCCACTTCCATTGAAGTGCCTGCCGGAACATTAATCACTGGTGAGGTAAAACCAATGATATTCATATGATCAGCAGATTGACGAGATTCAAGTTTAGCTACATAAGGCTGACCATTTGCTTGAGTCAGTTTAAGATTTCCAGGAATCCAAGCACTTACAAAATAATGCTGAACAATCCCAACCCATCCACCTTTAGCTTCAGTGCTTACTTTTTCTTCTGAGAAATTAGCAAACTTAAGCTTGTTGTAGTGTGAATCAGGTGTTCCCCAAGCTCCACCTAAGAAAGTTCCTAGAGTGAAAATACCTTGAGAAGATTTACCAGGATCGTCAGAGTTATCACGCTTTAATTGTCCGAACATCTGACCTTGCCAGCTTTGTTGGCTACGGTTAATAACTTGATGTCTTACAACAATTGGATATTGCCCTTGGGTAAAGGTAAAAGTTTTAATAATTTCAACGCCTTCAGGTGTTTTAAATACCATCGGAACGTTTAAAACTTTTTCAGATTGACCCTTTTGATCCTGTACACCTTTAGCATCAGCCAAAGTATATGATGTTTTTTCAACAGCATATAATGGTCGACCACCACGACTACTATCTGGTCCATTCAAACCAATTAAGCCAGATTGAGCAACGTATGTACGCTTGGCATCATTTTCAAGCATAACAAATGGCTGATCGCTGTCTTTGCTTTTGTCGTGTGAGAGTAATTCAATACGAACAATATCACCACCTTTTGGATTGATCCAAATATGGTAAAGGTCAGTTTGTACTGAAATAAGCTGTTGATTCACAGGTGCAGTTGCATCTGTGGTTTGTGACTGCGCAATATTTGCTTGTGGCACATCGGAAGCCACTGTTGCATTTTTAGCATTTGGCAAATCAGCAGATACTTCATGTGAACTTACAGCCGCCGCTTGTTTTTGCGGTGCAGTTGCAGCATTTCCATAATCTTTTTGCCAAGCCAAAATGAGCAAATATGCGGTGACAAACATGGCCCCGAGAATTGCAAACCTGGCCCATTGTTGCATATCTATTACCCCAAATGGTTAGAGAGATTTTGCTTCAGTAAACGATCACGAAAGGGTACAGCAACATGATGCGTTTGAGAATCTATTTGATGAAACGAAATAAAACGAATTGCTTTTGGCGGTACCGGATCATATCCAGATCCTCCCCACGGATGACAACGACAAATCCGTTTAGAAGATAACCAAACGCCTTTTATCGCACCATGAGTTTGCAATGCTTCTATCGCATATTGGGAACAGGTCGGAATATAACGACAACGGGGTCCAAGAAGCGGACTAATCGCAATTTGATACAGTCGAATCAACCAACGTAGAAAACGAACCATTGGCTATCTCTTAATTTTGCGAGGTTGTGCCAACTTTAGAATGTTTTTTTGCCAAACGTTGTAATTTTTGCCAAGCAAAATCTAATTGTTGATATAGCTCAGCATTCGTAATCGTTTCTATACCAACTTTCGGCATGACCACAATATCTATGTCTGATCCAAAATTCGGCTGATGTAGACGAAAGCTCTCACGAGCAAGACGTTTTATTCGATTTCTTTCATGCGCACGGCGCACTTTTTTCTTAGCAACAACAATACCCAAACGGCTATTAGGCTGTTCGGTTAATTTTGCAAGAAATAAAAAATGGGGTTGATGCACTTTAAAAAGCGCACCATCGAATACACTTTTATAATCTGCAGCACAGCGTATTCGCACATCTGTGCTAAAATTGTAAAGTGTCATCACACCCAAGTCTGGTCAGCGTAACAGTATTAAACAGTTAAGCTATGACGACCTTTTGCACGGCGACGAGCTAATACTTGACGACCAGCTTTAGTTGCCATACGAGCACGGAAACCATGAACGCGTTTACGCTTTAATTCAGATGGCTGGAAAGTACGTTTCATATCGAAACTCCCAAAAATGATCTTTTATAAGGTCCGCGATTTTATTGTGCAATGTTTACGCTGTCAATGAAAAACCAAGAAAGTTTTGTATTTAACCCAAATTTTAATCTCTCTACTTCTTTTTTACGATTCTCATAATTCAGTGCAATATATAGTTTTCAAAGTTATACACAAAGTAATTGTCTATTTTTATTAAAGCTTTTATTATATACATACCTTATATACATACTTATCAACAAAATAAGATATCATCTTGGCTTTGATTTTCTACTTTTGAATTTAAATTCACATTTTGCAGTTATCCACAAAAGATCTAACCCCTATTAAATAAATTCAAATTTTAAAATTTATATTTATTCTTATTAGGAGGCACTTTTTCTGTGGATTTCGCACTTTTAAATTTAAAAAACATATGTTTGGGTTGTTGATAACCCTGTTTCTATTATATTTATGGATTGTGGATAAGTTTATGTGATAATTTATCCACAGGTTGTGCAAAAAGTTATACACAAGTGGTTTTGAATTTAAATTTATTCACAAGAGATTTCTTTTTAAGCAAAATCAGTCGAATTCGTCATGACAGATGTGGATAACTTGGTTAGAATGGCGACCCCTTCTCATCAGGAAGGGTTGATCTTTGGATTATTTGAATTTAAAAACGCAGAAATAGGGGATACACATGCTTTGGACAGACTGCTTAACTCGCTTGCGACAAGAGCTCTCTGATAACGTCTTTGCGATGTGGATTCGCCCATTAGTTGCTGAAGAAGTAGAAGGAATACTCCGTCTTTATGCTCCTAACCCTTATTGGACGCGTTACATTCAAGAGAATCATTTAGAATTAATTTCTATATTGGCTGAGCAGTTATCAGAAGGGCGTGTCCGTCAGGTTGAGATTTTAGTTGATTCTCGTCCTGGGAGTATTTTGTCATCTGCTGAACAACCAGCAACCACTACGGCTGCTTTGCAAAGTGCGCCACCACAAAGTTTTAAAGTAAAAAAAGAACCCGAATCTATTTCTAGTCCTCATGCTAATAGCGTGGTCAATCCAAAAACATCGAAAAAGAAACTGCTCAATCCTCAGTTTACTTTTTCTTTATTTGTTGAAGGCCGTTCGAATCAGATGGCTGCTGAAACATGTAGAAAAGTATTAACTCAGTTAGGTGCATCACAGCATAACCCTTTGTTTTTATATGGACCTACAGGGCTAGGTAAGACGCACTTAATGCAGGCAGTTGGTAATGCTTTATTACAAGCCAAACCTAATGCCCGTGTGATGTATATGACTTCTGAAAGTTTTGTTCAGGATTTTGTGAGTTCTTTACAAAAAGGCAAAGTAGAAGAATTTAAGAAAAACTGCCGTTCTTTAGATTTGTTATTAGTCGATGATATTCATCTCTTAGCTGGTAAAGAGGCGAGTCTAGTTGAGTTCTTTTATACATTTAATGCCTTACTTGATGAATCTAAACAAATTATTTTAACTTCAGACCGTTATCCAAAAGAATTAACAGAGTTAGATCCGCGTTTAGTTTCTCGTTTTTCTTGGGGACTTTCAGTAGGGGTTGAACCACCAGATATTGAAACTCGTATCGAAATTTTATTAAAGAAAGCGGAAAATAGCGGCGTTGATTTACCTCGAAATTGTGCATTATTTATTGCACAACAAGTTGTTGCGAACGTGCGTGAACTTGAAGGGGCACTTAATAAAGTCGTTGCAATTTCCCGTTTTAAAGGTGCACCAATCGATCTGGATGTCGTTCGTGAGTCTTTAAAAGATGTGTTGGCGATCCGTGCACGAACAATTAGCGTAGAAAATATCCAGCGTGTGGTTAGTGAATATTTCCGTATCCCATTAAAAGAATTAGTAGGACCGAAACGTACGCGAATTTATGCCCGACCACGTCAGTTGGCAATGGGACTTGCTCGTGAGTTGACTGGTGATAGTTTTCCAGAAATTGGAATGGCTTTTGGTGGGCGCGATCACAGTACTGTGATGCATGCTTGTGAAAAAGTAGCCAGTCTGCGTGGAGAAGATCCAATTTTTGACGAAGATTATAAAAATCTACTGCGTCTACTTCAGAGTTAATGAAATAATAAGAGCTTGTTGCAAAGTCTACGCAAGTGCAGCATAGTACACAGCTAAAAAATGAAATATTTGCTCCAAGTTGCTAGAGGAATGAATCGTGCGTTTGAAAATCGCTAAAGAAAGTTTACTCAATGTTTTATCGCATGTTGTCGGTGCAGTAGAACGTCGTCATACATTGAATATTCTTTCAAACGTCAAAATTCAGACTAATGCTCAGGCGCTCACCATTACTGGTTCTGATCTAGAAGTCGAACTGGTTGCGAGCACTGTTTTAACAGAAGGGGCATGCCTTGAAGCAGGGGAAACCACAGTCCCTGCCCGTAAGTTAATGGAAATTTGTAAATCATTGCCTACAGCTGCATTAATTGATTTACAAATTACTGAAGATCAAAGATGTATCTTAAAGTCTGGTAATAGCCGTTTCGTATTAGGAACTTTACCAGCAGAAGATTATCCATTATTGACGACTGAAAATAGTCAAGGCACTCAAGTACATGTAACCCAACGTGAGTTAAAGCGTTTATTTGAAAAAACTGCTTTTGCGATGGCTGTACAAGATGTACGTTTCTATTTAACGGGTACTTTATTGGAAATTGATGAAAATCAATTGCGTGCAGTAACAACAGATGGTCACCGTTTAGCACTTTGTGAAATTACGGCTTCTTCTACATCATCTCAATTGGTTCAGGCCATTGTACCGCGTAAAGCTGTGGGTGAATTACAGCGCTTACTGAGTATTGAAGATGAACAATTAACTTTGCTGATTGGTCGTGAGTTGTTAAATGTAACCATCAATACGCCAAGTCGTGATAAGGAACAGGGTGATATTACTGTTCGTTTTACTACAAAATTGATTGATGGAAAATTCCCTGATTATCGTCGTGTAATTCCACGTGGTGGCGATAAGCATGTATTAATTAACCATGATGTATTTAAGCAATCATTACAGCGTGTCGCAATTTTGAGTAATGAAAAGTTGCGTGGTGTTTTCTTGAACTTTAATCAGGATTCTTTACAGCTTCGTGCGAATAACCCTGAGCAAGATGAGGCTATTGAAGATTTAGCTATTCAATATCAAAATATACCGCTCGAAATGTCATTTAATGCGCAATATTTACTTGAAGTATTGAGTGTACTTGATGGCGATGATGTAAATATGAGTATGAGTGAGGCAAATCAGTCTGTTTTAGTTCAAGATCCGGCCCATGCTGATCAAACTTATGTAGTTATGCCGATGCGTGTATAGTCTGGTTATCTTATATGCATCTTACGCGCTTAAATATTGAACGTGTGCGTAATTTAAAAACGGTTGCACTCCAAGGATTGCAACCGTTTAATATATTTTATGGCGCCAATGGTTCAGGAAAAACCTCAATTCTGGAAGCAATTCATTTGCTTGCAACAGGGCGTTCATTCCGCACTCATATTCCTAAAAATTATATTCAGTATGCTGCCGAAGATGCGATAGTCTTTGCGCAATCTACAACTGAAAAAATTGGCATGCAAAAGTTGGCATCTGGTGAGCAATTGATGAAGGTCAATGGCGATACCGTGGCTACCCAAGGCCAACTTGCTAAATTACTTCCTTTGCAGCATCTTGATCCACAAAGTACAGATATTATTGACCATGGGGCAAAACCTCGGCGCCAACTTTTGGATTGGCTGATGTTCCACGTGGAACCTGAGTTTTATTTTGCATGGCAATACTATTCGCGTGCATTAAAACAGCGAAATACGTTACTTAAAACCCGACGGAATTTGTCTTTGGCTGATTTAGAGCCTTGGAATAAAATGCTGAGTGACTATGGTGAAATTTTACACTCTCAACGCTTGGGTATTGTGGAACAATGGAATGTCTTTTTTCAAAATGATTTAAGTCAATTACTGCCTGATCTTGAAATTGAACTGGAATACAGTCCAGGTTTTCATACAGAGCAGGGACTCATGCAAGATCTGCTTAATCAACACCAAAAAGACATCGAACGACGTTATACCGAATATGGTCCACATCGAGCAGATTTACGCTTAAAAACCCCTTATGGACATGCTGACGTGGTTTTATCAAGAGGTCAGAAAAAACTCCTGATTATTGCCTTAAAACTGTCACAAATTGCAATGTTGCATGCGAGTAATAAGGAAACTGTGGTATTATTAGATGATCTGACAGCAGAATTAGACTTAACCGCACAACAACGTTTAATTGAACGATTAAGCCAACTTGGTAGCCAGGTTTTTATGACAACTTTAGATCATGCATTGGTAAAAAAACATTTACATGATTTGTCTATTTCATATCAATTATTCAGTGTTGAATCCGGTCAAGTTAGTCTTGCTTCACCATAATTTTTTGATGTTACCCATCTTTGAATAAATCTATATTTGCTAGGGAGAAACCATGAGTTCAGAGTCTCAATCAGCCTCTCAAACAGAACAAACCAATGAAAAGGCTTATGATTCCTCTAGTATTAAAGTATTACGTGGATTAGATGCAGTTCGTAAACGTCCAGGTATGTATATTGGGGATACAGACGACGGTACCGGTTTACACCATATGGTATTCGAGGTAGTCGATAATGCAATCGATGAGGCCTTAGCTGGTCACTGTGATGAAATTATTGTCACTATTCATGAAGATGAATCAGTAAGTGTTTCCGATAATGGCCGTGGTATTCCTACCGATATTCACCCTGAAGAAGGTGTTTCAGCAGCGGAAGTAATTCTTACCATTCTGCACGCAGGCGGTAAGTTTGATGACAACAGTTATAAGGTTTCCGGTGGTTTACACGGCGTAGGTGTTTCTGTAGTAAACGCACTGTCGCGTAAATTACATTTAATGATTTCTCGTGCTGGTCAAGTGCATGAGCAAGAATATCAACATGGTGATCCGCAATACCCATTACGTGTGATTGGTGAAACGGATAAGAGCGGTACAACGGTACGCTTTTGGCCAAGTGAACTAACATTTACTCAAACCATTTTTAACGTAGAAATTCTAGCGCGTCGTTTACGTGAGCTTTCATTCTTAAACGCAGGCGTACGTATTGTTTTGCGTGATGAACGTATTAACCTTGAACATGTATATGATTACGAAGGTGGATTATCTGAGTTTGTAAAATACATTAACGAAGGTAAAACTCATCTAAATGAGATTTTCCATTTTACTGCGGATACAGATAACGGTATTGGCGTAGAAGTAGCCTTGCAGTGGAATGAAAGTTATCAAGAAAATGTTCGTTGCTTTACCAATAACATTCCTCAAAAAGATGGCGGTAGCCATTTAGCTGGTTTCCGTGCAGCTTTGACTCGTGGTTTAAACCAATATCTTGAAAGTGAAAATATTCTCAAGAAAGAAAAAGTTAATGTAACGGGTGACGATGCACGTGAAGGTTTGACGGCTATTATTTCGGTAAAAGTACCTGATCCGAAATTCTCATCTCAAACTAAAGAGAAACTAGTATCAAGTGAAGTAAAGCCGGCGGTTGAGCAAGCGATGAACAAAGAGTTCTCAGCTTACTTACTTGAAAATCCGCAAGCTGCGAAGTCAATTGCGGGTAAGATTATTGATGCTGCACGTGCTCGTGATGCTGCACGTAAAGCGCGTGAAATGACGCGTCGTAAGAGCGCACTTGATATTGCTGGTTTACCAGGTAAATTGGCAGATTGTCAGGAAAAAGATCCTGCACTTTCTGAATTATATCTTGTCGAGGGTGACTCGGCGGGTGGTAGTGCCAAGCAAGGTCGTAACCGTAAAATGCAGGCTATTTTGCCGTTGAAAGGTAAAATTCTGAACGTTGAACGTGCACGCTTTGACAAAATGATTTCTAGTCAGGAAGTGGGTACTTTAATTACCGCACTTGGCTGTGGTATTGGCCGCGAAGAATATAATCCTGATAAGTTACGTTATCATAAAATTATTATCATGACCGATGCCGACGTTGATGGTTCGCATATTCGAACCTTGTTGTTAACGTTCTTCTTCCGTCAAATGCCAGAGTTGGTTGAGCGTGGATATATCTATATTGCACAGCCACCTTTATATAAGTTGAAAAAAGGCAAGCAAGAACAATACATCAAAGATAATGATGCATTGGAAAACTACCTAATTTCGAATGCAATTGATGAATTGTCGTTACATATCAATGCTGAAGCTCCTGCAATTACTGGTGTAGCCCTTGCAAAGGTTATTCAGGATTACCAAGTTTCACAAAAGAGCTTACAGCGCTTAACGTTGCGTTATCCTGCAAGTCTGCTTGATGCTTTACTTGAAGTAGAAGCATTTAAAGCTGATCAAAATCATGATCAGGCTTATGTAGAGCAATGGGCTGAGAAAGTACGTGAAACAATTGTTAAATTACAGCCAAGTTTACGTCCGGAAATTACGCTTGAAGCATTTGAACGTGAAAATGCTCAAGGTGAAAAATCTGCACATTATTGGCCACGTATTACAGTATATGTTCATAACTTGCCACATGCCTATTTGCTTGATGCAGGTTTATTAAATTCAGCTGAATATGCACGTTTATTGAAAAATTCGAAAAGCTGGTTCAGTTTAGTTGAAGATGGAGCCTATTTACAAAAAGGTGACCGTCGTATTCAAGTGGCTAACTTCCATCAAGTTTGGCAGCATATTTTACAAGATTCGCGCCGCGGTATGATGATCCAACGCTATAAAGGTCTTGGCGAGATGAATGCTGAACAGCTTTGGGAAACGACAATGGACCCTGAAAACCGTCATATGTTGCAGGTAACCATTGACGATGCGATTGAAGCAGATCGTATGTTCTCTTGCTTAATGGGTGATGATGTGGAACCACGTCGTGCATTCATTGAAGAGAATGCTTTAAATGCAGATATTGATGCTTAATTCATAACATGATTCTAAATCAGTCTAGGGAGAGAAGATGATGGGTCAGAAAGTATTAGCTAGTTTGTTAATCTCATGTGTGTTTTTAGGAAGCTCTGCGGTTTGGGCAGCTGATTTAGAAACGAATATGAAAACTTTAGCTAAGAGCACTAAAGCATTTGCTGAAACGAAAGATGCTGCTAATGCGAAACAACAACTTGTTGTAATGCGTGAAGCAGCGGTTTCTTCTAAGCAATATTTGCCGCATAAACTCGAAGGTTTGCCCTCAGAAAATGTACAGATAAAAGAGTACCAAGCTGGTTTAGATCAGCTTGTTGCCGAGATTGATAAAGTAACAGCATTGGTTGAGCACGGACAGTTAGATCAAGCAAAAACTGAAGCAATGAATTTAGTCAAAATTCGAAATGAAAATCATAAAAAATTTAGATAATTCTTTTTTATGATGATTAAGAAAAGGCTTTGTTTAATTTGAGACAAAGCCTTTTGTTTTATAAGAAAATAAATTTGCAAACTGCTATTCTCTTGGATACTCATTTATTACAAGAGAATATAATTTTGAAAAAAACACAAAAACTTTTATGTATTGTAATTTTATTTTTTAATTGCTTATTTCAACTACATGCGGCTACAGCACCCACTTTTTACGGAAAATTAGTATTTCATCGTTATAGTGATTATGACGCATGGGACAGTAAGCTTTATCTTTATAATTTCACCACGCAGCAAACCACATTACTGGGCGCAAATTGGAAAATTGACCACATGATGAATGGTCATTTTTCCCCAGATGGTAAATGGCTCACTTTTATGGGGGTTAATTCTGGACAGCATTATGGCGATGCATGGGATGTGTATGCCTGGAAAGTAGGAAGTACGGAATTACCTATTAATCTGACTCAGGGAAATAATAAACGGGATGAAGATCCAAAATTTATAGATAATCAACGTATTATTTTTAAGCAAAATGGTGATTTAAAAATCGTCAAAATGACTGATCGTGCAATTACTTCAGTCACTCAAAATGGTTGGGATATCGAAGAGTCTATGCCTTATCCAATGGTCAATACTACGCAAATCTTATATGCCAAAGGTGCGAGTAGTAATTCTAGAATTTTTAGTATTGATCAGTCAGGTGCATATGATACGCAGTTGACTAATATTGCCTCATATTATCCAGTATGGTGGCAGGGAAGCCGTTTTTTATATGTACGCTGGTATAGCGCAACGAATGAACATGATCAGATTTATGTTTATGATACGAGTACTAAACAAACTACACGTTTGCCATTTAACAGCACTGTTGTAGATACATCAGACCCAGCACCTTTAGACCAGCGTTACATGGTGGTTTCTCTTGCTGGACAAACTGGAAATCGTAGTGGTTATGATTTATATATTGCAGATAGTTTATCAAGCAATGTTTGGCCTTTGCCAATCAATACCAGTTTAAATGAATTAGGGGCTTTTTATACCCCTTATTAATGAATAAAAAAGCCGATTAAGAAATCGGCTTTTTTATTTTGAAAAATAGATTAATCAAAAGAGGCTTCCATCTCTTCCAATTCCATCATGAGTTCTAAAAGCTGTTCTTCATATTGCTCAAGTTTAGCTTTCAGCTCAGTCTGTTCATTCATAAGCTTGAGTAGATCATCTTTACGTGCTGCATCATATAAAGATGTATCTGCTAAAGACTCTTCAATTTTGGCAAGTTGTAGTTGAAGTTTCTCAATTTGAGACTCAATTTTTTCGATATTTTTACGAATAGGTCGAGTTTGTTCACGACGGCGAGCTGCTTCTTTACGCTGTGCTTCTTTATCGACTTTAGCTGGGGCAGGAGCGGTAGAGGAAGAATTATTCTGCCCTACAGTAGTTTGAGCATTGATGAGTTGCTGACGTGCTTCACGTAGCCATTTTGCATAATCCTGTAAATCACCTTCAAACTCGGTACATTTCCCGCCGTGTACCAAAAGAAGCTCGTCACAAACACTTGCAATGAGTTGACGTTCGTGGGAAACCAATACGACAGCACCTTCAAAATCTTGTAATGCCATGCTCAATGCATGACGCATATCAAGATCTAAATGGTTCGTCGGTTCATCCAGAATCAAAACATTTGGACGCTGCCATACAATCAGTGCAAGGGCCAAACGAGCACGCTCTCCACCAGAAAAGGTTTCACATGGTGTATCCATGCGCTCACCACTAAAGCCAAAACTACCTAAAAAAGAACGTAAAGACGCTTCACTAATTTTTTTATCGGCTAAACGGGCAATTTGTAACATTGGAGTAGCATGGCCATCTAAAGCATCCATTTGGTGCTGTGCAAAGTAACCAATATTAAGTAACTCTGATGCCTTGCGTTCACCAGCTAAGAGCGGCAAATCACCCACTAAGCTCTTAATTAGGGTCGATTTACCTGCGCCGTTCATACCAAGTAAACCAATACGAGAGGTTGGTGTAATTTGTAATCTGATTTTTTCGGCGATTTGTTTATCGCCATAACCAATGCTGGCATTGTCTAAAGTCAGTAACGGCGAACTCATTTTGGTCGGTTCACGGAAACTAAAAGTGAAAGGTGTATCAATATGGGCTGGAGCGAGCTCTTGCATGCGCTCAAGTTGTTTAATTCGACTTTGTGCTTGACGAGCTTTCGTCGCTTTTGCTTTAAAACGATCAATAAATTTTTGTAGGTGAGCACGTGTTTCTTCTTGCTTCTCAAAAGCTTGTTGCTGCTGAGCAAGACGTTCACTACGCGTAGTTTCAAATGTAGAGTAGTTTCCGGTGTAAAGGGTGAGTTCCTGATTTTCAATGTGAAGAATATGATCTGTAATCGCATCTAAAAAGTCGCGGTCATGCGAAATTAAAATGAGTGTACCTTCATAAGCTTTAAGCCAATCTTCTAACCACAAGATTGCATCTAAGTCTAAGTGGTTTGTTGGTTCATCTAGTAATAATAAATCTGAACGACTCATTAGGGTACGCGCCAAATTTAAACGCATACGCCATCCACCAGAGAAACTCGCAACGTTTAAACGTAATTGATTTTCTAGAAAACCAAGACCAGCCATGAGTTGAGCCGCTTTAGATGGTGCTGAATAACCATGAATTTCATCAAAGCGACCATGCAATTGAGCCAGTTCAGAGTCAGTAAGTTGGTCGGGTTGGGTAAGCTTATTTTGAATATCCCAAAACTCTTCATCACCTGAAAGAACGAAATCGATTGCAGGCATGTCTAGTGCTTTTACTTCTTGCGCCATATGCGCCACGATCCAGCCTGAAGGGCGAGTCAGCGAACCTTCATCGGCACCTAAACTTCCAAGTAAAGCTGCAAATAAGGTGGATTTGCCTGCACCATTCACTCCCGTCAGACCAATCTTCCAGCCTGGGTGTAATTGCATAGACGCTTTTTGAAATAGAACACGTCCACCGCGGCGTAAAGAAACTTGGTCAAATTGAATCATCTTATTGTATCGAGGTGAGTTAGGGATGCTGTATTTTAAAGAGAACTGCCGATGAAAACAAAACTTTCCGGATTTTAGTTAGAAGCAGACAATAATTATAGAAATAGAAAAACTCTAGACTCAGCTATTCATCCGAAATTTTCAAAATATTGAATAAGATAGAACACATTTAAAAAAATATGACTAAAATAAAAACAGTTTAAAATTTGGTTGATTAATAAGCTACTAATAAAACCAGACTAAGGAAAGTAAAATGAAAAAGGGATTGGGGATGATGAGTACAGTATTTTGCTGTGCTATGGGGACAGCACATGCGGGACAAAATGTATGTGTATTTGATCTATTAGGAAAATCAGGGGAATCTTATAAAATGATGGAAGAGTGGGCACTTGCAGCTAAAAGCTGGCAAGCTGATATCACTTTAATTCCATTTCAAGATGAAGGTCTGGTTGACCGTAAACTGCGTGAAGGCAAATGTGACGCAGCTTATATGACTTCAATGCGCGCGCGAAATTATAATAAATTTGCGGGTTCTATCGATGCAATTGGTGGTGTGACGAGTAACGCTATTGCCCAAAAAGCAATTAGTTATGTTCTAGATAAACGCAATAAACAGCGCTTAGTAACTATCCAAAATGGAACGAACTATGAGGTTGTTGGTATTGTTCAGATTGGTTTGGCTTATTTATTTGTAAGAGATAAGAGCCTTAATTCGATCGAAAAAGTAAAGGGTAAAAAATTCGCTATTTTACATTATGACCTTGCTCAAAAAATTATGGTAGAAAGTGTAGGGGCTGAGCCCATCCCCTCTGAAATAACCGATTTTGTGAAAAAGTTTAATAGTGGGCAAGTCGATGCAATTGCCGCTCCGGCCTATGCTTATAAACCATTAGAGATTGGCAAAGGTATTGGAACAAATGGAGCTATGTTTAACTTTCCAGTCGTAAATGTCACTGGAGATTTAATTACGCGAAGTGATAAGTTCCCTGCGGATTTTGGCCTAAAGTCCCGCGATTGGTTTATACAAAAATTACCTCAGAACTTTGCCATGATTAAACGGCTAGAAATGAATGTACCCTCAAAAATTAGAATGAGTTTTTCAACAGAAGATAAAACCAAATACCAAAAACTTTTGCGTGAAGGACGTCTCAAATTAACAAAACAGGGCGTATATGATGTGACAATGATGAATGTACTGAAGCGTGCCCGTTGTACAATTGAGCGGACAAATTTCGAATGCACACTGACTGGAGAGTAGATTGTTTTTTCATCACAAAAACGCTACATATATTTCAAAACTAAATATGGATATGAAAATTATGAATATAAAAAATAACTTACGTAAAATCAGCCATTTTTCTGGCTAGTAAATAATTTATAGCAGACAAACAATGGTCCAAGAGAGTAAAAAAAATTGAGTAAAAGCTCTATTTTTTTGTAGAAAACATGATTAATATCTGTCTTTGAAAGGAAACTTCAAACAAAAAATCTATTCCGTGGAAGGATGAAGAAAATGAAAAAAATCGTACTTGCTATGGCTGCCGCTTCTGTTGTTGGTTTTTCTGCTTCAGCGCAAGCAGCGAGTACCGTATGTGTATTCGACCTCTTAGGAAAAGCAGGCGACTCATATAAAATGATGGAAGAATGGGCTCTAGCTGCAAAAGGCTGGGGTACTGAAATTAACTTGGTACCTCGTCAGGACGAGGCTGTTGCTGATAATGATTTTAAAGCTGGTAAATGTGATGCTGTAGCAATGACAGCAATGCGTGCCCGCCAATATAACAAATTCGCAGGATCTATCGACTCACTCGGTGGTGTTCCAAATAACCAAATCGCTCAACGTGCAATTACTTATGTATTAGATGCGCGTAATGCAGCAAAAATGACCACTAATATGGGTGGTAAAAAATACGAAGTTGCTGGTATTTCTCCGCTAGGTTCAGCATTCATTTTCGTACGTGACAAAAACATCAACTCTGTTGAAAAAGCTGCGGGTAAAAAATTCGCTGTATTAGGTTATGACGATGCACAAAAAATTATGGTGCAGCGTGTAGGTGCTCAAGCAGTTCTTTCTGATATTTCAAACTTTGCTGCTAAATTTAATAATGGCCAAGTAGATATGGTTGGTGCGCCCGCTTACGCTTATAAACCATTAGAGTTAAATAAAGGTTTAGGTGCAAACGGTGTAATGTGGAACTTCCCTGTATTGCACGTTACAGCAGATCTAGTATTACGTTCTGATAAATTCCCAGCTGGTTTTGGTCAAAAATCTCGTGACTGGTTCGTTAAACAGTTGCCTAAGAACTTTGCAATGATCAATCGTTTAGAAGCGCAAATTCCTGGCAAATACAAAATGAACTTAAGTGCAGAAGACAAACTTAAGTATCAAAAAATGTTGCGTGATGGCCGCATGGACTTAACTAAACGCGGTGTTTACGATGCAGGTATGATGTCTGTATTGAAAAAAGCACGTTGTTCTGTAGACAAGGCTAACTTTGAATGTTCAATGCCTGGTGAATAATCTTAATTTTTCTCAGAAAGCCTAGACTTAGTTCTAGGCTTTTTGTTTTGTATATGTTGTCAATTCTGCCATTGTGGATAACTAGAAAGACGTTAAGCTAAATTTAGATAAAAACTTCATAAGGAAATATGAAGGTATAAAAATGGATCAAGGACTTCTGTGATTAAAATAATTGCTAATAGATAGACGACTATCTATTTTTGATGGAAATAAAATCATAAAAGCAAAATGGATCCGTAAAAATATCTTCAACATGATTTTTTATATGAAGACTATCCGACTCATACCATATTGGTGTGAAATTTCTTGGTATCGAAAAACAAAAAACTCCACAAGGAAAGGAAAAAGAATATGCGATTTTCCAAAATGCTATTACTTGCGATGGGACTTACAACAGTTTCTTTTGCAGCTCAGGCTAAACAAACAGTATGTGTTTTTGACTTCGTTGGTAAAAATGGTGATGTATATGCGCTGATGAAGGACTATCAACTTGCCGCTAAAACTTGGGGAGCTGATATCGAACTTAAAGTAAACCAAAATGAAGCCGTGATTGCCGAAGATTTTAAAGCAGGCAAATGTGACGGTATTAGTGTATCAGGCATGCGTGGTCGTCAATTTAACTCTTTTACAGGCTCATTAGATGCCATTGGTGCCATTCCTGACCTCAAGCTTGCTGTAAAAGTGATGCAAGGTCTGGCAAGTTCGACTTTTAGTAAATATATGGTTAATGGCCGCTATGAGGTTGTAGGTGTTATACCAGTTGGAGATGCCTATCTGTTAGTAAATGACCGTAGCATCAATACAGTAGCAAAAGCCGCAGGTAAAAAAATTGCTGTTCTTGATTATGATGAAGCGCAAAAGATTATGGTTCAGCAGGTAGGGGCGCAGGCTGTTAGTGCCGATATAACAAATTTCGGTGCTAAATTTAATAACCATCAGGTAGACATTATTGGTGCGCCAGCGGCGGCCTTTAAACCTTTGGAACTACAAAAAGGTTTAGGGACAAAAGGGGCGATCGTGAACTATCCGATCTTACAAGTGACAGGAAATATTATTATCCGTCCTGATAAGTTCCCAGCTGGTTTTGGTCAGAAATCTAGAGAGTGGGTTTCGGGTCAGTTACCACGTGCCTTTACCATTTTAGGTAAAATGAAAGCTGATATTCCACAAAAATACTGGATGGATGTTCCACCAGCAGATAAACCGGGTTACCAAAAGCTGATGCGTGAGTCACGAATTAGCCTTACACAACGTGGTGTATATGATAAACGTATGATGAAATTATTATGGCAATTCCGCTGTAAGCAAGATGCTAAAAACTTTGAATGTGGCTTGCAAGACGAGAATTACAAATAATCTTGATAAAAACACTCAAGATTAGCTTTAAACTTCGAAGACAGACCCTATATTGATTATGCTATACTCAATATAGGGTCTTTTTTATTTTGAAAGACACAGCAAAATCCGAGGAACAATCTCATGAATGCCCAAGCTCTAGTTTTGACAGATAATGCTGCCAATAAGGTACGCCAACTCCGTGATAGTGAAGGGAATGACGATCTCATGTTACGTGTATATGTGACAGGAGGCGGGTGTTCAGGGTTTTCATATGGCTTTAATTTTGCTGAAAGCGCAAATGAAGATGATGCAGAATTTGTAAATGGCGATGTAAAAATGCTTGTTGACTCGCTCAGTTACCAATATTTAATTGGCTCAGTGGTTGACTATGTAGAAGGCCTTGAAGGGTCACGTTTTATCATACAAAACCCGAATGCGACAACAACATGTGGTTGTGGTTCTTCGTTCTCGATTTAAAAAGAATTTTAAAATTTAAAAACCTCTCTGTTTTGAGAGGTTTTTTTATTGATCAGATCATTACTTTTCACGGATAGATTCTAAAAAGTATTGCACAAGTTCAGGTGCATTCTGATATGGAATCCAATGCGAAGCATCCATAAAAACTGCGTTATAACTATTTTTAAAATAACTTGAGTTTAACTTGGCACTTTTTTCTGTAACGGCAATATCATGTTTACCCCAAATAAAAAGAGTAGGAACATCTATTGTTTTAAACGGGCTTTGAGGCTTATCCCAAAAAAAGCCACGATACCAATTCAACGCCGTAGATAATCTATTTTCCTTTATAAACTCAGCCTCAAATATCGCAATTTGCTCTTCGGTCATACCAGATGACTTAAGAAATTTACGACCTAATTTAGGCAACTTTTTAAATAAAAATTCAGGAAGAAGAGGAAGCTGAAAAACTGCAAAATAATAAGATTTAAAGAGTTGGCTGCTGCTTAGGCAGGCTTTTAAAAATGCAGCTTGGTGAGGAACTGAAACTAAAGTGAGATGTTGAATATATTGTGGATACTTCATTGCTACGCCTGAAGCGATTGCCGATCCCCAGTCATGCCCAATTAAATAGACGGGTTGATCTAATTGCTTAATAAAACTTGCAACATCTTCTACAAGTTCACTCAGTGAATATTGAAATCGGCTTTGAGGTCTAGCATTTAAGCTATAACCGCGTTGATGAATTGCAAGTGTTCTAAATTGATGTTGATGCAATAACTTGGAGGTTTGCTCCCAACTATGAGCAGTTTCTGGAAAACCATGCAATAAAACAACGAGTGGACCATCTATATAGGGCCGGAATCAATTACATCGAATGTCCAAGCCCCACGTGTGTATTGATGAATACGTTTGGTCAGATCCATGAAAACATGCCTTAAATTATTTTTGTCGGCATTTATCATGAGTTTTTATACTCATTTAAATAACAGCATTTCGGGTCAGTAAATGTGCTATGAGGTCGAATCTGACCAATCAAATCAATAAATAGCTTTATACTGCCGTGATCGTCCCTAAAATTCTGAAATCCGAAGCACCTGTTACCGCTGGCAAATTACCACTTAATCCGTTTACAAAACGCATTGCTAACCAAGCAAACGCTGTAGCCTCGACCCAAGTCGGGGATAGTCCTAACACATCTGTAGGTTGAACTGACCAATTGTGTTTACGTAAACGCCAACGTAATTGTTCTAATAAATAAGAGTTATAAGCACCACCACCACATACATATACTTCACCTGTTTCCATCTCAGAACGGTAAATCGCTTTTTGAATGGCACGCACAGTAAGCTTTAATAAGGTGGCTTGAATGTTTTCAGGTGTGTCTTCCAACTCATCATAAGTTAAATCGTTTCGCCAATCGATTAACTGATCATCTAACCAGTCAATATTGAAATCTTCACGTCCTGTACTTTTCGGTGGTTCTTTAGAAAAATATTCATGTGCATGAAGACGGTCGAGTAAAGAGCGGATAGGGTGTCCATAAGCTGCCCAATCGCCATTTTCGTCATATGGATGACCCGTGTGGCGATGACACCACGCATCCATCAAAATATTTGCGGGGCCTGTATCAAAACCAAATACACCATCTGCATTGTTGGCAGGTAGCATACTCACATTGGCAATACCACCCAAATTTAAAATCACACGATGAATACTTGGGTGCTGAAATAATGCTTGATGAAAAGCTGGAACTAATGGTGCACCCTGACCGCCAGCTGCCATATCTCTGCGACGAAAATCAGAAACGACAGGAATTTGAGTGATTTCTGCAATGATATTCGGATCACCAATTTGTAAAGTAAAACCATGCTCTGGGCGATGACGAATTGTCTGCCCATGTGAACCAATCGCTTTAATTTGACTACGATCTAATTGATGTTTTTCAATGAGAGTATTAATACCATGACCAATCATTTTCGCTAGAGCAACATCAGTTTTACCCATGCGGTCAATTTCATTGTCATCGGGTAAAGTTAATGCCATAAGCTCATCACGTAACTCGGGTTCAAATGGAACTGTAAGAGTGGCATGAAGCTGTAGTGGTTCAAATGAAGCCGCAACAATATCTACACCATCCATACTAGTGCCAGTCATTACGCCGATATAGATTGCGCTCATATGCAACTTCCCCTGCAAGACGCTGAAAAAATGTTAGTATATCGCACAAATTGAATAACTGATGTGTTTAGGTTTTGTGATGTCAAATTTCTTGCCCGCCGAAGAACAGCTTGCCCTCATCCAACGAGGCACGCACGAAATTATTTCAGAAGAAGATTTACTGAAAAAGCTCAAAGAGAACCGTCCTCTTAAAATTAAAGCTGGTTTTGACCCTACAGCACCAGATTTACATTTAGGACATACGGTTCTTATTAATAAATTAAAAACGTTCCAAGATTTAGGTCATGAAGTAACCTTCTTGATTGGTGACTATACTGCCATGATTGGCGACCCGACAGGCAAAAGCGCAACACGCCCGCCGTTGTCACGCGAACAAGTAGAAGCCAATGCTAAAACTTATCAAGAACAAGTTTTCAAAATATTAGACCCAAATAAAACAAAAGTACGTTTTAACTCAGAATGGTTTAATCAGAAGTCTGCTGCTGACCTTATTCAGTTGGCAAGCCAACAAACCGTATCTCGTATGTTAGAGCGTGATGACTTTACAAAGCGTTATAGCAACCATCAGCCAATTGCGATCCACGAGTTTTTATATCCTTTAGTTCAAGGCTATGACTCTATTGCACTTGAAGCTGACGTAGAGTTAGGTGGTACAGACCAGACTTTTAACTTACTTATGGGCCGTACTTTACAAAGTCGTTATGGCCAAGAATCACAAGTGTGTATCACTGTACCGATTCTAGAAGGTTTAGATGGCGTAAATAAAATGTCTAAATCTTTAGGTAACTATATTGGTGTATTTGATACACCAGGGGCAATGTACCAAAAAGTTTTATCAATGCCTGATTCTTTAATTGAACGCTATTTCGATTTACTCAGCTTTAAATCTCTAGATGAGATCAAAACTTTATTAGATGAAATTGCTGCTGGTCGTAATCCGCAAGAAGTAAAACGTATTCTTGCACTTGAACTAGTTGAACGTTTCCATGATGCAGAAGCTGCAGCTAATGCACATAAAAGTGCTGGCAACCTTATTACAGAAGGTGAAGTACCCGAAGACACCCCAGAAGTGACTATTTCACGTGGTGAGTTTGGTGGAGAAATCTTTATTGCCACGATTCTACGTTTAGCAGGCCTGAATCCAAATGCAGCAGCTGCAAAAGATGCGGTAGCTCGTGGTGCAGTAAAAGTTGACTGGAAAGCTGTTGATGCAAGTTTCTCTGTAAAAGAAAACGGTACTTTCATTATCCAGTCAGGTAAAAAAGCAATTGCACGTGTAACGTTTACTGACTAAGAATGTTGTGTCGTGATAAAAAGCAGGAGTAATCCTGCTTTTTTTATTTAAGGATTACAAAAACAATTCAACGTTCCACGTGGAACAATCTAATCATCGTAATAATGAAAAAGTAATCAAAGCAAATAAGAAGAAAGAAATATAGGTTGAGCGTAGAGTATTTGCTCTAATATATCTTTGGAATCTTTGGAATCTTTGGAATCTTTGGAATCTTTGGAATCTTTGGAATCTTTGGAATCTTTGGAATCTTTGGAATCTT
>NZ_JAHPRP010000015.1:0-57762 GCF_025513915.1 Acinetobacter sp. WU_MDCI_Abxb74 | reverse complement strand
GTTGAAATGGTTATGCCAGGTGACAACGTTGAAATGTCAGTAGAATTAATCCACCCGATCGCAATGGACCCTGGTCTACGTTTTGCGATTCGTGAAGGTGGTCGTACTGTAGGTGCTGGTGTTGTTGCGAAAGTAACTGCATAAGCATAGTATAGTGACGGATTACGTCTCAGATTGAGGGCTTTGGCTCTCAATCTGCATTATAGGTCAGTAGTTCAATTGGTAGAGCGTCGGTCTCCAAAACCGAATGTTGGGGGTTCGAGTCCCTCCTGACCTGCCATATTTTGAAATAAAAAGCTTGATGCTGGCTTAGTTGTTCATATAATAAGTCGCGAGTTCTACGACGAGTACAAAAATGTCGAATGATAAATCGCGTGACGCATTGAGCGACGCGCCAATTCCTCAAAGAAATAATTCTGCTGAAGTTGTTCGTTCTGGTTCGCCTCTAGATATTGTTCTATGGGTGATTGCGATTGCATTATTGGTTTTAGCTGTTATGGCGAATCAGTATTTACCAGCGCATTGGGCACCTGCAAACAATATTTGGGTGCGCGTTGGGGCAATTTTTGCTTGTATCGTTGTGGCTTTGGGTTTATTATACGCCACCCATCAAGGTAAAGGCTTCGTTCGTTTGCTAAAAGATGCACGAGTCGAATTGCGTCGAGTAACTTGGCCAACAAAACAAGAAACAGTCACTACATCGTGGCAGGTTCTATTGGTTGTAGTTGTTGCATCATTAGTTTTATGGTGTTTTGACTATGGTTTGGGTTGGTTAATTAAGTTGATTATCGGGTAAAAGAGCTATGAAACGTTGGTACATTATTCATGCCTACTCTGGCTATGAAAAACAAGTGTTACGTTCACTTACAGAACGAATCCAGCGTAGCGCTGTTGCTGATAGCTTTGGTGATGTCCTTGTTCCTACCGAAGAAGTGGTAGAAATGAAGGATGGTAAGAAACGTAAATCTGAGCGCAAATTCTTTCCTGGCTATGTGTTAGTCGAAATGGAAATGAATGATGATACTTGGCATATCGTTAAAGAATGTCCAAAGGTTCTAGGTTTTATCGGTGGTACACCTGAAAAGCCAGCACCAATCACTCAGCGTGAAGCAGATGCGATTCTTGCGCGTGTACGTAATACAGGTGAAGCACCACGTCCTAAGACGATGTTTGAGCCAGGCGAAGAATTACTTGTTATTGACGGCCCATTCACAGACTTTAAAGGTGTTGTGGAAGAAGTTCAATACGAGAAGTCACGTTTAACGTTGACGATTAACGTATTTAATCGACCAACTCAGGTTGAACTCGAATTTCGCCAAGTCGAAAAAACGATTTAATCTTAATTGGTTGAAAAACGCCCGATTTTATCGGGCATTGTTGTTGTAATAAAAGTGTAGCGTAAACATTGGGGAGCCTAGCGGCGTTTGTACCCAGAGGTATTTTAAAATGGCTAAGAAGATTGACGGCTATATCAAGCTGCAAGTTCCAGCTGGTAAAGCAAATCCATCTCCACCAATTGGTCCTGCATTAGGTCAACGTGGTGTAAACATCATGGCATTCTGTAAAGAATTCAATGCTGCTACACAAAAAGTTGAACAAGGTCTTCCAATTCCTGTAGTGATTACTGTGTACAACGACAAGTCGTTCACATTCATCATGAAAACTCCTCCAGCTTCTATTCTTCTTAAGAAAGCTGCTGGTATTCAAAAAGGTTCAGCTGTACCAAACAAAACTAAAGTTGGTAAGTTGACTCGTGCTCAGTTAGAAGAAATTGCGACTACTAAAGAACCAGACTTAACTGGTGCTGATTTAGACGCACGTGTACGTACCATCGCTGGTTCTGCACGTTCTATGGGCTTGGAAGTGGAGCTATAAGACATGGCAAAGTTAACTAAACGTCAAAAAGCCATTGCTGCTGCTGTTGAAGCAAACAAAGTTTACACTTTGGAAGAAGCGGTGCAAGTTCTTAACAGCCTACCTGCTGCGAAGTTCAAAGAATCTTTAGATGTGGCTGTAAATCTTGGTGTAGACCCGCGTAAATCTGATCAGGTTGTTCGTGGTGCGACTACATTACCTGCTGGTACTGGTAAAACTGTACGTGTAGCGGTATTTGCTCAAGGTGCGCAAGCAGAAGCTGCTAAAGAAGCTGGTGCAGACATCGTAGGTTTTGAAGACCTTGCTGAAAGCATCCAAGGTGGAAACCTTAACTTTGATGTTGTAATCGCTGCTCCTGACGCTATGCGTGTTGTTGGCAAGCTCGGTACAATTCTTGGTCCACGTGGTTTAATGCCAAACCCTAAAGTTGGTACTGTAACTCCTGATGTAGCGAATGCTGTTAAAAACGCTAAATCTGGTCAGGCTCGTTACCGTGTAGACAAAGCAGGTATTATCCATGCTGCGATCGGTCAGTTAGGTTTTGAAGCTGCTGCTATCCGTCAAAACGTTGAAACCTTAGTTGCTGACTTGAAAAAGTTAAAACCTGCAACTTCTAAAGGTGTATACATCAAAAAGATCACTTTGAGCTCAACTATGGGTCCTGGTCTTACTGTTGATGTAAGCAACGTTTCTAACTAAGTTTAAAACTTGGTCAAGAATTTTAAAGTCCTGATTGAGGGCAGGGTGTAAAGAATCATAGATTTTTTACACTCATTCAAAGTAATGCTTTGTTTCCTCACTCATCAGGCGGACTTTGAATTGATAAATGTAAATTTATCAGCGTCAAAGACCACAGGCGAAGAGACTTCTTTTGAATATCTTCTTAATAACCCAGCCTGCGTAGACGCGGTGGTGTGATTTATTCCTCCTCCGCGTGTAAGTCAAATCCTTGTTGACTTACGAATTGGGAGTGTACTTTTTTGAGTACATAAATCACCGTTAGGAGGTTTTACAATGGCTCTTCTTATTGAAAGCAAAAAACAGATCGTTGCTGAAGTGGCTCAAACTGCTTCTACAGCGTTCGCTGCCGTTGTTGCTGACTATCAAGGTTTAACTGTTGAGCAATTAACTGCTCTTCGTGTTGAAGCTCGTAAACTAGGTGTTGCTACACGCGTTGTGCGTAACACTTTGGCTAAACGTGCTCTTCAAGATACGCAATTTGCAATCTTGAATGACAACCTTGTTGGCCCAACAATCTTAGCATTCTCAACTTCTGAAGACGATATGGGTGCAGCTGCACGCTTGTTTGAAGAATTTGCTAAAACTAACAAAGCATTTGAATTAAAAGCTGCTGCATTTGACGGCAAACTTTATCAAGGTGCTGAAGTTAGTGTTATCGCAAACCTTCCAAACCAAGAAAAAGCGCTTACTATGCTCGCCTCTGTTCTTCAAGCTCCTATTTCGAAATTGGGTCGCTTACTTACAGCGCTTCAAGAGAAAAACGAGTCAGAAGCTGCTTAAGCTTAAATCTACTTCCACACCATTCAATACCCATTTGGAGTTAATCTCATGGCTTTAACAAACGAAGAAATCCTAAACGCAGTTGCTGAAAAAACTGTTCTTGAACTTGTTGAACTTATTTCTGCTTTTGAAGAAAAATTCAACGTATCTGCTGCTGCTGTAGCTGTAGCTGCTGCTCCTGCTGCTGCTGCTGCTGAAGAACAAACTGAATTCAACGTTGAGTTGACTTCTTTTGGTGCTAACAAAGTAGCGGTAATTAAAGCAGTTCGTGAAGCAACTGGCCTTGGTCTTAAAGAAGCTAAAGACCTAGTTGAAGGTGCTCCACAAGTTCTTAAAGAAGGCATTTCTAAAGAAGAAGGCGAAGAACTTAAGAAGAAACTTGAAGAAGCTGGTGCTACAGTTACACTTAAGTAATTGTAAAAGGAGTCGGTTTTTAAATCGGCTCCATAAAATGGCTGATGGCTCTTGGGTCATCAGCCTTTTTGCGTTACAATAATCGGCTCGATTTTTGTTTGTTCTGTACAATAATTGTCGTTTTTTGGAATAATTAGAGTAATTTCAAATGTTTACCAATATTTTTCTTTTTAAAAAATATTGTTAAGCGTTTTAATACCACTAAAAATTGCAGCATTTGTAAACAGTGGTGGCCATATCGGCCTGTGTAATTCCTTCTGAGCCCGTTCTGCAGGCGGGCTTGGTTTACTTTCCGAGGACTCCAGATGGCATACTCATATACCGAAAAGAAACGGATCCGTAAGAATTTTGGTAAATTGCCCCAAGTAATGGAAGCACCGTACTTACTTTCGATCCAGGTCGATTCGTATAGAACGTTCTTGCAAGGTGGCAAAACTCCAAAAAACCGCGAAGATATCGGTCTCCAAGCCGCATTTCGTTCAGTTTTCCCTATAGAAAGTTATTCTGGCAATGCTGCTTTAGAATTTGTTGAGTATAGCCTTGGTAAGCCTGAGTTTGATGTGCGTGAATGTATTTTACGTGGTTCGACTTATGCGGCACCAATGCGCGTAAAAATTCGTTTGATCATTAAAGATCGCGAAACTAAATCTATTAAAGACGTACGTGAACAAGAAGTCTACATGGGTGAAATGCCACTCATGACAGACAATGGTACCTTTGTGATCAATGGTACTGAGCGTGTAATCGTATCTCAATTACACCGTTCACCTGGTGTGTTCTTTGATCACGATAAAGGCAAAACACATTCAAGTGGTAAAGTACTTTATTCTGCACGTATTATTCCTTACCGTGGTTCATGGTTAGATTTCGAATTTGATGCAAAAGATTTAGTTTATGTACGTATTGACCGTCGTCGTAAATTATTAGCAACTGTTGTGTTGCGTGCATTGGGTTATAACAATGAACAAATCTTGAATTTGTTCTATGAAAAAGTACCTGTATATCTTGATATGGGTAGTTATCAAATTGACCTCGTTCCAGATCGTCTGCGTGGCGAAATGGCACAATTTGATATTGCAGACAATGACGGCAAAATCATTGTTGAACAAGGTAAACGTATTAATGCGCGTCACGTACGTCAAATGGAAGCTTCTGGTTTAGCTAAGCTATCAGTTCCTGATGAGTACCTGTATGAGCGTATCACTGCCGAAGATATTACTTTACGTAATGGTGATGTGATTGCTGCAAATACATTGTTAAGCCATGAAGTTATGGTGAAACTTGCAGAAGGCGGTGTTAAACAGTTCAATATCTTGTTTACGAACGATATTGACCGTGGTTCATTCGTTGCTGACTCATTACGTGCTGACACAACATCTGGTCGTGAAGAAGCATTAGTTGAAATCTATAAAGTAATGCGTCCAGGCGAGCCACCAACAAAAGAAGCTGCTGAAAACTTATTTAATAACTTATTCTTCTCTTCTGAACGTTATGACTTATCTCCAGTAGGTCGTATGAAGTTTAACCGTCGTTTGGGTCGCCCATACGAAGTTGGTACTGACCAGAAGTCACGTGAAGTAGAAGGTATTTTATCGCACGAAGATATCATCGATGTATTACGTACATTAGTTGAAATCCGTAACGGTAAAGGTGAAGTCGATGATATCGATCACTTGGGTAACCGTCGTGTACGTTCTGTTGGTGAAATGACTGAAAACCAATTCCGTGTTGGTTTAGTTCGTGTTGAACGTGCTGTTAAAGAACGTTTAAGCCAAGCAGAAACAGATAATTTATCTCCGCAAGATCTCATTAACGCAAAACCAGTTGCAGCTGCAATCAAAGAATTCTTTGGTTCAAGCCAATTGTCTCAGTTTATGGATCAAAACAACCCATTATCTGAGATTACACATAAACGTCGTGTTTCAGCGCTTGGGCCTGGTGGTTTAACGCGTGAACGTGCGGGCTTTGAAGTACGTGACGTACATCAAACTCACTATGGTCGTGTATGTCCAATTGAAACGCCGGAAGGTCCAAACATTGGTTTGATCAACTCGCTTTCTGTATATGCAAAAGCAAATGACTTTGGTTTCTTGGAAACACCTTACCGTAAAGTGGTAGATGGCCGAGTAACTGATGCTGTTGAATACCTTTCTGCTATTGAAGAAGTAGGTACTGTTATTGCACAGGCCGATTCTGCGATAGATAAAGATGGTAACTTAACAGAAGATTTTGTTTCTGTTCGTCACCAAGGTGACTTTGTACGTATGCCACCTGAAAAAGTGACGCATATGGATGTATCTGCACAGCAGGTTGTATCTGTAGCTGCATCGCTTATTCCATTCCTTGAACACGATGATGCGAACCGTGCATTAATGGGTTCAAACATGCAACGTCAGGCGGTTCCTACTCTACGTGCGGATAAACCGCTTGTAGGTACAGGTATGGAAGCGAACGTTGCACGTGACTCGGGTGTATGTGTGATCGCTAACCGTGGTGGTGCGATTGAATATGTAGATGCTTCTCGTATCGTTATTCGTGTAAACGAAGATGAAATGATTGCAGGTGAGGCTGGTGTAGATATTTACAATCTCATTAAATATACACGTTCTAACCAAAATACTTGTATCAACCAAAATATTATCGTGAATTTGGGCGACAAAGTTGCTCGCGGTGACATCTTGGCAGACGGTCCGTCAACAGATATGGGTGAGCTTGCGCTTGGTCAAAACATGCGTGTAGCGTTCATGACGTGGAATGGTTATAACTATGAAGACTCGATCTTGTTATCTGAGCGCGTGCTTCAAGAAGACCGTTTAACTTCTATTCATATTCAAGAATTATCATGTGTAGCGCGTGATACTAAGTTAGGTGCGGAAGAAATTACTGCCGATATTCCTAACGTAGGTGAAGCTGCACTTTCTAAACTTGATGAATCGGGTATCGTTTATATCGGTGCGGAAGTTACTGCTGGTGACATCCTTGTTGGTAAAGTAACGCCTAAAGGTGAAACTCAGTTAACTCCTGAAGAAAAATTGCTTCGTGCAATCTTTGGTGAGAAAGCAGCTGACGTTAAAGACTCATCTTTACGTGTTCCATCTGGTACTAAAGGTACAGTTATCGATGTTCAAGTCTTCACTCGTGATGGCTTAGAGAAAGATGACCGTGCGATGGCAATTGAAAAAGCACAGCTTGATGCTTACCGTAAAGACTTGAAAGAAGAATACAAGATCTTTGAAGAAGCAGCTCGTGAGCGTGTAATTCGTTTGCTTAATGGCCAAGAGTCTAACGGCGGTGGTTCGACTAAACGTGGCGATAAGCTCGTTGAAAGTATGCTATCTGGTTTAGAGCTTGTTGACTTACTTGAAATTCAACCTACAGATGAAGCAATTGCTGAACGTTTATCTCAAATTCAAGTGTTCTTGAAAGAGAAGAGCGCAGAAATTGATGAGAAGTTTGCAGAGAAGAAACGTAAGCTTTCGACTGGTGATGAGTTAACAACAGGTGTTCTAAAAGTTGTTAAAGTTTACCTAGCAGTTAAACGTCGCATTCAGCCTGGTGATAAAATGGCTGGTCGTCACGGTAACAAAGGTGTTGTATCTAACATTTTACCTGTTGAAGACATGCCACACGATGCTAACGGTGTACCGGTAGATATCGTATTGAACCCATTGGGTGTACCATCTCGTATGAACGTGGGTCAGATTCTTGAGACTCACTTGGGTATGGCGGCTAAAGGGCTTGGTGATAAAATCGAAAAAATGTTGAAAGAACAGCGCACAGTTTTAGAACTTCGCGAATTCTTAGACAAGATTTATAACAAAGTCGGCGGCGAGCAAGAAGATCTTGACAGCTTAACTGATGCTGAAGTCTTAGCTCTTTCTGGCAACTTACGTGCTGGTGTGCCTTTAGCTACTCCTGTATTTGATGGTGCTGAAGAAAGCCAAATTAAAGACTTACTTGAATTAGCTGACATTTCACGTACTGGTCAAACAGTATTGTTTGATGGTCGTACAGGTGAACAGTTTGATCGTCCTGTAACTGTAGGTTACATGTACATGCTCAAATTGAACCACTTGGTTGATGACAAAATGCATGCGCGTTCAACTGGTTCTTACTCACTTGTTACACAGCAACCGCTTGGTGGTAAAGCACAGTTCGGTGGTCAGCGTTTTGGTGAGATGGAGGTCTGGGCACTCGAAGCTTACGGCGCAGCATATACACTTCAAGAGATGTTAACTGTTAAGTCGGATGACGTTGAAGGTCGTACACGCATCTATAAGAATATTGTAGATGGTAACCATTATATGGATCCGGGTATGCCTGAATCGTTCAACGTATTGACCAAAGAGATCCGTTCTTTAGGTATCAACATTGAACTGAAAAATGGTGACTAAGTCGTAAGACTCACGATTTTTTAGGAAAAAACAATATTTGTGACCCAGTCGGGTAAGCGTTGCTTCCCGACACACGGAGAAAAAAATTGAAAGACTTGCTCGATATCATGCGTAAGAAAACGGACTCAGATGGTCATGCACCAATTGAGTTTGACCGTATCCGTATTGGTCTTGCGTCACCAGAAATGATTAAGTCATGGTCTCATGGTGAAGTTAAAAAACCTGAGACAATTAACTACCGTACTTTTAAACCAGAACGTGACGGTTTGTTCTGTGCCAAAATTTTTGGTCCAGTAAAAGATTACGAATGCTTGTGTGGTAAATACAAGCGTATGAAATATAAAGGCGTCATTTGTGAAAAATGTGGCGTTGAAGTAACTACAGCGAAAGTTCGTCGTGAACGTATGGGTCACATTGAACTCGCTTCTCCAGTTGCACATATCTGGTTCTTAAAATCGTTACCATCTCGTATCGGTTTATTACTTGATATGACGCTTCGTGATATCGAACGTGTATTGTATTTCGAATCATACGTTGTAACTGACCCAGGTATGACTCCGTTTGAAAAGTATCAACTTTTAACAGACGAAGAATACTTTAATGCACTTGAAGAGCACGGTGATGAATTCACTGCGAAAATGGGTGCAGAAGCGATTCAGGATTTATTAAAAGATATCGATCTTGAAGCTGAAATCGCACGTTTACGTGAAGAAATTCCTCAAACAACTTCTGAAACGAAGTTGAAAAAAGCGTCTAAACGCTTGAAATTGATGGAAGCATTCAACGATTCAAACAACAAGCCAGAATGGATGGTGATGAATGTACTTCCTGTACTTCCACCAGATTTACGTCCATTAGTTCCACTGGAAGGTGGTCGTTTCGCGACTTCTGACTTGAACGATTTATATCGTCGTGTCATTAACCGTAACAACCGTTTGAAGCGTCTTCTTGATCTTGCTGCACCAGACATCATCGTACGTAACGAAAAACGTATGTTACAAGAGTCTGTAGATGCATTGCTTGATAACGGTCGTCGTGGTCGTGCAATTACTGGTTCTAACAAACGCCCATTAAAATCTTTGGCAGATATGATCAAAGGTAAACAAGGTCGTTTCCGTCAGAACTTACTTGGTAAGCGTGTTGACTATTCTGGTCGTTCGGTAATTACTGTAGGTCCTACTTTACGCCTTCACCAATGTGGTCTTCCGAAGAAAATGGCACTTGAATTATTCAAGCCATTCATTTTCGCTAAACTACAAGCTTCAGGTCAGGCAACAACCATTAAAGCTGCGAAGAAAATGGTTGAGCGTGAGACTCCAGAGGTTTGGGACGTTCTTGCTTCTGTAATTCGTCAACATCCAGTAATGTTGAACCGTGCGCCAACACTTCACCGTTTAGGTCTTCAAGCATTTGAACCTATTCTTATTGAAGGTAAGGCAATCCGTCTTCACCCACTCGTTTGTGCTGCGTTTAACGCCGACTTCGACGGTGACCAAATGGCGGTACACGTTCCATTGACACTTGAAGCACAGTTAGAAGCTCGTGCATTGATGATGTCAACAAACAACATCTTGTCACCTGCAAATGGTGAGCCGATTATCGTTCCTTCTCAGGACGTTGTCTTGGGTCTTTACTACATCACACGTGATGCAGTAAATGCTAAAGGCGAAGGCATGGTGTTTGCTGATACTCACGAAGTAAACCGTGCACTTGCAACTGGTCAAGTTGCGATTCATGCTCGTGTTAAAGTACGTGTACATCAAACTGTTATCAATGAAGATGGTGAACGTGAACACGGAACTATTATTGTTGAAACAACACCAGGTCGCTGTCTGCTTTGGGAAGTTGTTCCACAAGGCTTAAGCTTTGACATGATCAACCTTGAGATGACTAAAAAGAATATCTCGAAGTTAATCAACTCTTGCTACCGTAAACTTGGTTTGAAAGATACAGTTATCTTTGCTGACCAGTTAATGTACTTGGGCTTCCGTCAAGCGACTCGCTCAGGTGTATCTGTAGGTATGGAAGATATGTTAATTCCACCTACTAAATACTCAATTATTGACAAAGCAGAAACAGAAGTTCGTGAAATCGAACAACAGTTCGAACAAGGTTTCGTAACTGCTGGTGAGCGTTATAATAAAGTTGTCGATATCTGGGCGCGTACAAACGACCAAGTTGCTAAAGCAATGATGGATAACTTGTCTTATACCGTTGTGAAAAACAAACAAGGTGAAGACGAGAAGCAAAAATCATTCAACAGCATCTATATGATGTCTGACTCTGGTGCCCGTGGTAGTGCGGCACAGATTCGTCAGCTTGCTGGTATGCGTGGCTTGATGGCAAAACCAGACGGTTCGATTATCGAAACGCCAATTAAAGCGAACTTCCGTGAAGGTTTGACAGTACTTCAGTACTTCATTTCAACACACGGTGCGCGTAAAGGTTTGGCCGATACAGCATTAAAAACTGCGAACTCTGGTTACTTGACACGTCGTCTTGTAGACGTAGCGCAAGATTTGGTAATTACCGAACCTGACTGTGGTACAGCGGGTGGTTTGGTAATGACTCCATTCATTCAAGGTGGCGATGTAATCGAACCATTACGTGACCGTGTATTAGGTCGTGTAACGGCTGAAGATGTTCGTCGTGCGTCTGATGATGAAGTTGTATTACCTCGTGGTACTTTAATTGACGAAAAAATCGCAGCTCATCTTGAAGAAGCTGGTGTGGATGAAGTCAAAGTACGTTCAGTAATTGCTTGTGAATCTGCTTTTGGTGTATGTGCTAGATGTTATGGCCGTGACCTTGCACGTGGTCACTTGGTTAACCCAGGTGAATCAGTAGGTGTAATGGCAGCACAGTCTATTGGTGAACCAGGTACACAGTTAACGATGCGTACGTTCCACGTTGGTGGTGCTGCGAGCCGAACTTCTGCTGCAAACAGTGTTCAAGTACGTAACAAAGGTACTGTACGTTTCCATAACGTGAAAACTGTACAACATGCAAAAGGTCACTTGGTTTCAGTTTCTCGTTCAGGTGAAATTGGTATTGCCGATGATTTAGGTCGTGAACGCGAACGCTATAAACTTCCTTACGGTGCAAGCATCTTGTTGAAAGATGGTGAATCTGTAGAAGCTGGCGGTATTGTGGCGACTTGGGATCCGCATACACATCCACTCGTTACAGAAGTTGCTGGTAAAGCACGTTTCAGTCAAATCGCTGATGGTGTAACTGCAACATCAAAAACTGATGATGCAACTGGTATGACTACCGTTGAAATCTTACCTGTAACGGCTCGTCCTGCTTCTGGTAAAGATTTACGTCCTGCAATCGTGTTGGATACAACAGATGGCGGCGAACAGTTCTACTTCTTGCCACAAAACACAATCGTAACTGTTCGCGATGGCGAAACGATTGGTGTGGGTGACGTTATTGGTCGTGTACCACAAGAAACATCACGTACTCGTGATATTACCGGTGGTCTTCCGCGTGTAGCTGACTTATTCGAAGCACGTAAACCGAAAGAACATGCAATTCTTGCTGAAGTTTCAGGTGTTGTAAGCTTCGGTAAAGAGACTAAGGGTAAAAACCGTCTGGTAATTAGCCCTGATGATGGTTCTGAGATCTACGAAGAATTGATTCCAAAATGGCGTCAAATCAACGTGTTCGAAGGCGAGCATGTGAACCGTGGTGAAACTGTTTCTGATGGTCCACAAAACCCGCATGACATCTTACGTTTGAAAGGTGAAGTTGCATTAACGAACTACATCGTGAACGAAGTTCAAGACGTATACCGTCTCCAAGGTGTAAAAATCAACGACAAACATATTGAAGTTATCGTACGTCAAATGTTGCGTAAAGTTGATATCACTGATGGCGGCGATACTAGCTTCATCAAAGGTGAGCAAGTGGATTACATCCGTGTTGTTCAAGAGAACCAAGCTGTCTTGGCTCAGAACAAGTTCCCTGCGAAGTTCGAACGTCTATTGATGGGTATTACTAAAGCATCGCTTTCTACTGACTCGTTCATCTCTGCTGCATCGTTCCAGGAAACAACTCGTGTGTTAACTGAAGCGGCTGTAACAGGTAAAGAAGATGATTTACGTGGCTTGAAAGAAAACGTTGTAGTGGGTCGCTTGATTCCAGCTGGTACTGGTCTTGCATACCACCTAGAACGTCGTCGTCAAGAAGCAGAAGCTGCTGAACATGAGCTTCACAATGACTTCAGCGAAGTAGACCAAGCATTCAGCCAAGCATTAAACTCAGAACAGTTCTAAGTTTAGATTGGCACTAAAAAAGGCACCTCAGGGTGCCTTTTTTATTTATAACAATTAAAAGTGGTAATTACATAAATATATTAAAGAGCCATTATTTCATTACTTAAGCGGGATAAACCCTTCACAAAAACATATTAGGCTACATGTTTATGAAGACTGGAGTAAATCTAATGAAAAAAATGATGATGATTGTTAGTGTTGGCCTCATGTCAACAACTTTGTTTGTTGGTTGCCAGAATGCAAGCCCAGAAAGTAAACGTATTGGTTCAGCTGCGATCGGTGGCGGTGCAGGTGGTGCAGTAGGGAAACATGTAGGCGGTAATATTGGTGCAGGTTTAGGAGCGGCACTTGGTGCAGGTGTTGCGGCTAATGCAAAAGGATCTAGTAGTAAAACCGTCCGTAATAGTGCAATTGGCGCTGGTGTCGGTGCGGTATTAGGTGGAGCAATCATTGGTGGCGACACTGGTGCTGCTACAGGTGGAGCACTTGGTGGTAGTGCAGGCGCAGCTTATGAAGAGAAGAAAGGGAAGTACTAAAAGTACCCTTAATAATGTTTAAAACTTAGAAGTCTTTATCTTATTAGAGGCTTCTTTTTTTATTTTTTATAATTAAAAATTTTCTTGATCATCATAAATAGAAGAGCTTTACAAAATATCAATCGATTAGGACAGATGAATAACACAATCTGACCAAATTCCTCATAAAAGAGGATTATTCTTTTTATTAGAACAGATAATAGTGAGTATGGTCATGAAAAAAACAATTGGATTAGTTTCTGCTTTAATGTTGTCTACACTTATGTTTACGGGTTGTCAAAATATGAGTCCATCTGACCAGCGTATTGGTGCAGCAGCAGCGGGTGGGGCATTAGGTGGCGGCTTGGGTAACCATGTAGGTGGTGGTGTTGGAGCAGGCTTAGGTGCAGCAGTAGGTGCTGGTGTTGGTTCAAATACCCAAGGCGGTAGTAAGCAAACCACGACTAAGAGCGCGATTGGAGCTGGGATCGGCTCTGTGGTAGGTAAAGCAATATTGGGTGGTGACTCTGGTGCTGCAATTGGCGGTGCGATTGGCGGTGGTGCTGGTGCAGCAATTGAAGAAAAAAGATAACACCGTATCGATTGAATAAAAATAAGCGCTTTTTAGCGCTTATTTTTATTGGGGGAAAGGTTTTGCTTTTTTACGTCTGATATAAAGCGTTTTTTTAACTTCAGCAATTCTTACCCCAGATTCATCAAAAATGTTTAAATGATAAGTTCTTAAAACAGGTTCGTAGTTGTCGGCAAGTTCACGAATTTGCTCAATTTCAGCCAAGTCGACTCGAATATCTGCATGCACAGTGCTTCGACCAGGGGAAAGAAAATTAATTTCAGCAGCTTTATCCCAAACAATATATTTTGATCCGAGATGATGCAGCAGAATCATCATATAAAATGGATCAACCATTGAATAAATACTGCCCCCGAAATGCGTTCCAACCAAATTTTGGTTTTTCCAAGTCAGAGGCATTTTTACTCGTACATGACAAAGTTCTAAATTCATGATTTCAATATAAATCCCTGCTCCTCGATAAGGAGGGTAGTGATTAAATAGAAATTTTGAAATCGTAGGATTGTTCTGAAGTCTTCTTAAAATAGCCATAATAGTCAATTTTTTTTATTGCAACAGTATTCATACTAGATAAGTATCATCTTTTTTATATTGATGGCAATGCTCTATCCGACTAACGACATGATCGATTGAAAAACAAGATAGGAAATGATTATGCAGCCAAAAGTTCATACAGTAACAACAAGTGACCAACAAACGCTTTGTGCCAAAACATGGGGCGACGAAAAAAATACACCGTTGGTTTTAGTACATGGTTATCCTGACAATCAAGAAGTATGGGAATCAATCATTGAGCATTTAATCAATGACTTTTACCTTGTCACCTATGATGTACGTGGGGCGGGCTTGTCATCTATACCAAAACGTATACGTGATTACCGTTTAGAGCGCTTATCTTTAGATTTACAAGAAATCGTTGATGAGTTATTGCCAAATCGTCAATTTCATATGGCTGCGCACGATTGGGGTTCTATCCAGTCTTGGGAGTCGGCAACAGAGCCTAAATTTAAAGGGCGTTTATTGTCATATACAACAATTTCTGGACCATGTCTTGATCATGCAGCCTTGTTCTTGCGTGATAAATTTAAATCTTCACCAGGTCAAATCTTAAAAATATTAACCAAATCTTGGTATATCGGTGCATTCCATCTTCCATTACTAGCACCAACAGTGTGGTCTCTTTTTAGTCCTGAAAAATGGGGGAAAGTTCTGACTAAGCTGGAGAGAAAAAGTAATTTACCTTTAAATAATAATATTAATGCAGATGGTAAATATGGCATTAATTTATATCGTGCCAATTTTATTCCTCGTTTAACTGGCCCACGTCAACGTTATGCGCAGTGTCCAGTTAAAGCGATCATTTTAAAATATGACACTTTTGTGAGCCCTGAATATATCACTGAGGCTATGCCAAAGTGGGTAGAAAAATTTGAATATGTAGAGCTTGAAGCAAATCACTGGGCAATTCTGAGTGAACCAGAAAAAATAGCGACTCATATTCGTCAGTTTATTAAGGCTCAAGCTTAATGATTGAGTGACTGCATAAAACAGTTAATTCGGCGATATTTTCGGCTTCATAGATCTGAATCTGATAGAATATCGCCTTTTGTTTTGCTCTGAATTTATTCATGAATGCTGTCGTTATTGCGATTGCAGTGATGTTCCTATTATCACTGGCACGCGTTTCTGTCGTACTGACTTTAGTGGTTTCTGCCATGGTAGGCGGCCTCGTAGCAGGTTTAAGCCTTTCTCAAACCGTTGATGCCTTTAACGCTGGTCTTGGAGATGGTGCTGAAGTCGCACTTGCCTATGCAGTGCTTGGGGCATTCGCTCTAGCACTTTCAAAATCCGGTTTACCTGATTTACTTGCCCATAAACTTATTGGTTTATTGGGAATGGAAGCGGGGAAAAGCCGTCAAACTAAAGTGAAATATTTACTATTAGGTATTTTACTTATTTCAGCTATTTTCTCTCAGAACCTTATTCCGGTTCATATTGCCTTTATTCCTGTACTCGTTCCGCCATTATTACGAGTAATGAACCATTTAAAGTTAGACCGTCGCGCAGCAGCCTGTGTACTTACTCTAGGTTTAGTCGGAACTTATATTTTTCTTCCGGTTGGTTTTGGTGCAATTTTCCTTGAACAAATTTTGATGGGGAATATTAACAAGGTTGGTGCTGCGTACGGCTTGCATGTAGAGCGGGGGATGATGTCAATTGGCATGGCTATTCCAGTTTTGGGGATGGTTTTAGGTACTTTGGTTGCTGTATTTATTAGCTACCGTAAGCCAAGAATTTATGCCGATCGTGCTATTACGCCAACTACAACAATTGATTTAGATAAACCTCTTCGTGCAACTACTCAAGTTGAAACAGCTGACTTAAAAGCTGATGCTGAAGAGCTAAAACATGAAGCAGAACAAGCACCGGTTATTGCAAAGAAAACGATCTTTATGGCATTGCTTGCAATCGGTCTGACACTCGCTGCACAGCTCTATTCTGGTTCAATGATTTTGGGTGGTTTAGTTGGTTTTGCTGTTCTATCTACCGCCGGAATTTTTAAGTGGCAAGATGCCGACGATGTCTTCGTGCAAGGTATGCGGATGATGGCATTGGTGGGTTTTATCATGATTTCTGCTGCGGGCTTCGCGTCAGTGATGACCCATACAGGAGATATTAATCAGCTAGTGAAAGGTGTAGTCGATATTATCGGAGATAACCGAGCACTCGCAGCTTTCTTAATGCTTTGTATTGGTTTATTTGTCACGATTGGTATTGGTTCATCCTTCTCTAGTGTTCCTGTATTAGCCGTTATTTATGTACCTTTATGCGTACAGTTTGGATTTTCACCTCTAGCGACTATTGCCCTTATTGGGACAGCCGCAGCATTAGGTGATGCAGGTTCACCAGCTTCTGATTCAACATTAGGGCCAACAGCTGGTTTAGGTGTAGATGGGCAACATGATCATATTTGGGATACGGTTGTGCCTACATTTATTCATTTTAATATTCCGCTATTAATTTTTGGCTGGATTGCTGCAATGGTTTTATAAATTTCTTATAAAATATTGAATGATTAACCTTCTTAATAATGATCTTTAGATTTAAATTAAGAAGGTTTTTTATTGACTAAATTAAAGATGTATTTTAAATAAATTATATTAAAACACTCAGAATTAAAAGTATATTAAAACGGTTGGTAATATAAAATAATCTTGATTAATAAGGTTGGAATAAAAACCAATTAAAATGGTTGGTTAATATATAATTTTATTTAAAACAGTTATTTAAAAATAAAATATAAAATAGTTTTATAATGAGTATTGCATGATATTAAAATACATGTTTATTATAAATATAAATAAGGTTGGAGATATTAAAGTGTTCAAAAAAGTTTTGGTTGTTGCGTTAATGGGGATGTCTTCTTTTACATTTGCTGGTAACTGGCAAGTAAAATTTGGTGGTAGTGTTATCGCGCCATCAGAAGATACGACACTTGCTGAAAACACTGTAGTTAAAGCAGACCATGAATATGCATTTACGCCATCAGTAGAATACTTTTTTGGTCAATCTCCATTTTCGGCAGAGTTATTATTAGCCGCACCAATTAACCATGATGTGTTGTTAAATGGAAATAAAGTAGCGAGTCTTAAACAGTTACCACCAACGATTACTGCTAAATATAATTTTAAAAATTCGACTCGTTTTACGCCATATATTGGTGTTGGCGCTACAGCATTTATTGCTTGGGATGAAGATGGCATTGTAAAAGATGTGAAAGAAGATTTTGGTGTTGCAGGACAAGTTGGTTTTAATTTCCAACCTGCTGATGCTAAAAATTGGGGCGTGTTTGTCGATGTTCGTTATGCTGATTTAAGTCCAGAAGTTACTTTAAATGACGGGACTAAGTTTGATTTAGATATTAATCCGTTTGTTTACACTTTAGGTTATAGCTATAAATTTTAAGCATAATAATAAATAGAACAATATAATAATAAACCTAGACTCAGGCACCTCACATATATTTTTATGTGAGGTTTTTTTATGAGTTTATTTGCACTAAAAAAAGCATAAAACAGACAGTTTTCTACACATCTTATGCATATTTTTTTCTAAACTAATTTTTATTCATTACAAACAGGGGAATAAAATCATGAATAACAAATTAGCGCTTTGTTTAGCACTTTTTAGTGGTATAGCGTTCACACAAAATTTACAAGCTGCAAGTTTCTCGTGTGATGCTGCAAAAACGAAAACGGAAAAAAGTATATGTAAAAACCGTTCCTTAAATGATGCAGATGTAAAAATGGCAACAACCTACCAAATTGTTCTGCATGCATTGCCGATGGGTGGGCGCGATAGTCAAAAAGATGCTCAGCAGCAATGGCTGAAAAAAAGAAATGCTTGTGCTGCTGGTGTAAGTTGTATTAGCAAAGCTTATCAGCAACGCCAAAAACAGTTAGATACGATATTGCAAGATAGAGTATTAAGTCATGGGCCGTTCTAATTAGAAAAAATTTTTAATATTCAGGATTGAAAAATTCTAGAAGTACTCCATTCATAAAGCATTCGAGAACAAACAGACTTCAAAATTTAAGGAGTGATTTATGAGTGAACAAGCATCACAAAATTATAGTTTCCAAGCGGAAGTTGCACAGCTTTTACATTTAGTGACGCATTCTCTCTATTCTAACCCTGAGATTTTCTTACGCGAGCTTATCTCTAATGCATCAGATGCATGTGATAAATTGCGCTTTGAAGGAATTAATCATCCTGAATATTATGAAAATGATCCAGATTTACATGTACGTGTCATTTTAAATAAAGAAGATAAAACTTTAACAATTTCTGATAATGGTATTGGCCTAAACCAGCAGGAAGCGATTGATAACTTAGGTACGATTGCAAAATCGGGTACTAAAGATTTCATGTCAAAATTGACGGGTGATCAAAAAGCAGATGCTCAGTTGATTGGTCAATTTGGTGTTGGTTTTTACTCAGGTTTTATTGTTGCCGATAAAATTACAGTGGAATCACGCCGTGCAGGTCTAGATGCATCTGAAGGGGTGCGTTGGATTAGCGGTGGTACGGGTGAGTTTGAAGTTCAGCAAATTGATAAAGCTTCCCGTGGTACCGATATCATTCTTCACTTGCGTGATGATGCGCTTGATTATTTAGAATCTTATAAAGTTAAGCAGATTATTAATAAATACTCTGACCACATTAGCTTGCCAATTGAAATGCAAAAAGAAGTTTGGCAAGAGGAAGAGGCGGCTGAAGGCGAAGAGTCTAAAGGCGGTCAAATGGTCAAGACTGGCGAGTGGGAAGCGATTAACTCAGCCAGTGCTTTATGGACACGTAACAAGAGCGAAGTGACTGAAGAGCAGTACGTTGAGTTCTATAAAAACTTAACGCATGACTTTGAAGCTCCACTGGCTTGGGCCCATAACCGTGTTGAAGGTAGCACCGAATATACACAATTACTTTATATTCCAAGTAAAGCACCACATGACATTTTTACTCGTGAAGCAAAAGCGGGCATTAAGCTTTATGTAAAACGTGTGTTCATTATGGACGATGCAGATAATTTAATTCCAAATTATCTACGTTTTGTTCAAGGTGTGGTGGATAGTGCAGACTTACCGCTCAATGTAAGCCGTGAGTTGCTGCAAGAAAGCCGTGATGTAAAAACGATTCGTGAAGGTAATGCACGCCGTGTGTTAACTGTGCTTGATGGTTTGGCTAAATCGGAAGATGAACAAGACCAAGAAAAATTTAAGACATTCTACAGTGAGTTTGGCTCAGTCATTAAAGAAGGCTTGGGCGAAGACTTTGGTAACCGCGAACGCATTTTAAAATTATTGCGTTATGCGACTTCAACAAATGATGAAGTGACGACTTCTTTCGCTGACTATAAGGCACGTATGAAAGAGGGCCAAAAAGCCATCTATTATGTGACTGCTGACAGTTTAGCAGCAGCGAAAAACTCGCCACAGCTTGAGTTGTTCAAGAAAAAAGGCATTGAAGTACTGTTAATGGCAGAGCGTGTGGACGAATGGGCAATGAACTTTGTTCAAGAGTTTGAAGGTACGCCATTAAAGAATGTTTCTAAAGGTGCGGTTGACTTAGGTGACTTGCAAGATGCTGAAGAGAAAAAGGCACTTGAGCAAGCAGCTGAACAGTTCAAACCTGTTGTTGATAAGCTAAGTGATTCATTGAAAGCGAAAACCAAAGAAGTACGCGTAACTACGCGTCTGGTCGATTCTCCTGCGTGTTTAGTGACAAGTGAAGGTGAGTTATCACCTCAACTCATCCGTATGTTAAAACAAGCGGGGCAAGAAGTTCCTGAAATTAAGCCAATTTTAGAAATTAACCCTGAACATCCATTAGTGAAAAAACTTGAAGGTTCAGAACATTTTGATGATTTGGCAAATGTGATTTTCGATCAGGCTGTTATTGCTGAAGGTGGTTTACCAGAAGACCCAGCAGCTTATGTAAAACGTATTAATAGCTTATTGCTGAAATAATTCGGCGTAAAAAAAGCCTCTGAACCGTCAGGGGCTTTTTTGTGGATAAAGAAAGAGTTATCCACAATCTGGTGATTTTTGGCTAAAAATTAGCTTCTAGGTTCATTTGAACGCTGAGTTGATGTCTCGGATCATCATCAATATGGTTAAAAAAATTAAGATCATTTTGCATAAAAAGCCAATTTCGCCACACAGGCTGGCGCCATGAAATATAAGGTCCCCAGCTATTTAGTCGCATATCATTTTTGGTATATACGCCACCACTATAAACACCGTAAGTCAGACTATTATCTTTTACAAACTCAAACTGTTGAAAAGTCCAGTTTCCCCAATTGTAATCTTCATTCTCGCTCTTGTTTACATTAAATTTATTGGAAAACAGTGTGTTGTCTTGAACCTTTTGCGTTAAGTTTAGGGTGGTTTCGGTGTAGTTCCGGCTGGCTGAACCATAACGGAAAATCTGCTCTGTATCCAAGCTAATGTTATGCCTTAAATTCCATTTTTTCTTTGCCAAAAATTGTACATAGACATCGCTTTCTGAGTTTGAACCTAAATCAAGATTATTTTCAAAAGGCATCCAGGTTGAAATGGTGGTCCAGCTTGCACTGAGTGGATTTGTTAAAGTAGCTTGATTTGACGAAGCCTTCTTCTTTTTTTTGCCTAAGGCTTTATAAGGATGTTCAGACTGCGCACGCTTCCATAACGTATCATTTCCAAATACCGCCATAAGCTCTTGAATTAAGGCTACATCGGGTAAAGCATTATTTGTCTCTATTTCACAAGGAGAGAGTGCAAATGGCAGAGATTGTCTGTTTGCTTTGTTGAGTTGGTTGGACGAGTAGGAATGTCGTCTTGAACGTTGGTGCTTTAAAGAAGTATAAAAAAATTGAGTATGCGGAAGTAAAGCCAATACGCCCAAACTATAAATACAAACTAACGCAGCCGATCTGTATTGAAATGAAAAAGGAGAGAATTGATTCATCGTTCAAAAAATAAAGAATCAAAAATTAGAATAAAATTTTAAGAGACTAAGCTTAAATTTTTATTTAAAAGTATTTTATTATTCATCACCTTGGATGAAGGTTCCAAGGTGATGTTTGGCAGCTTAAAAAAGAGCCTCTAAACGCAAGAATGTGCTGACAAAATGGTTGCGATCTTCGCGTTGGTCATTAAAGTAATTTACATCTCCTTGAACAAAGAACCATTCACGTAAAACGGGTTGGCGCCATGAAACAAACGGCCCCCAACTGTTTAAACGTAAGTCACTGTCGTTGTAATAACCACTTGTATAAATACCATAGTTAAAACGGTTGTTTGCAAAGAAACTATGCTCGCGGAAAGTCCGGTTTTCCCAAGCTAGATCATCGTCTTGGTCATCGGCATAGGTTAAGCTGAACTGATTCGATAAAAACGGTTGGTTTGGTCTGGCATGTGTAAGCTCAAGATTAGTACGTAAGTAGTTTTCGCTGTCTATGCCGTAACGATAGATTTGCTCTGCATAGAATTTAAAATCATTACGTAATTGCCAATCTCTTGATGCTTTTAAACGAACGTAAATATCGTCTCCAGAGCGAATACCTAAGTCTGCATCTGTTTCAAAAGGCAGTCTTTTAGAAAAATTTGACCAGCGTAAAGCAATGGAACTGTTGTCATCTCGAGTTTGCTTACCATCTAACTTCTTATTTGAATCTTGATTCGGGTTCTGGTTAATATTGGCTGGGCTATTATCAAATTCGTTATCTAAAGAGTCATCACCAAAGACCACGCTTAGACGTTTTTCTAGAGTAGGTAGCTTAATCCTACCTCGAATTCTGGGCTTAATTTCAAAATTGTCGTATTCATTCCAATAGTTATCGACCATTACACGGATGGTTGCTGTAGCAGGTTTCTGTGGGTCGACTTCACCAAACCAGTTATCAATTTTTTCAGAAGTACGATCGGCCCAATGACGAATATTCTTTTGTTTACGGTCAACCCATGTTTGATCTTCTGTTTGTTCGGTAGGTGGAACAATCGGTTGATTAGACTGCTCTGGAAAAATGGTTGGGGTCGCATCTACCCAACGTGGGATCTGATCTAATAGATTTTCATCTGTTGTAACTTCGGTTTGAACTCCAGATGACAAACCTTCTGCTTGCTGTTTTTGAGAGGAAGAGGTGGTTTCTGCATGAGTGATGCACACTGAACCGAATCCAATAGTTATAAGTGCAAAAAGCTGCCGATAAGGTATTACGTGAAATATTTTCATATCTATCTTTATGTTTTGTTGTTGTTTTCAATTTTGTTGATTTTTCTAATAAAATCAAGAGGACGACACAAAAGTTAAGTAAATTTAACTTTTTTTACATATTTGAAATAATTTAAAGAGTTTAAGCTAGTGGCGATTATTTCTAACCAAAAAAAATCCCCCAATTAAGGGGGATGATAGATCAAGGAAACTTCAAATTCCGATCATTAAACACATAAAAAACAGAACATTACAGCGCGAATATTCTAAGCCGCAATGATAAACTGATTTTAAACAATTGGATAGTTCTTTTTTTAGAACGCTCTATTGCTAAAATGGTGATAAAACATACGATTTAATCACACTTTCAATTGTGCTGACTTATTTCTGTGGAATATCACATGATTCATCATTACAAACAGCCGCATCATCCTGCTCAACTTCTTCAGCATTTGCTTTGAGCTGTGCTTGCTCTAAGACTTTTAAAAAGACTTCACGTGGTTGAGCACCTGCAAGTGCAATTCTTTGATCAAATACAAAAAATGGCACGCCAGTAACATTTAACTGCTCTTTCGCAATTTTTTCGTCATGACGAACAAAGTCAGATAGTTCATTTGTATCTAATACAAACTCAACTTCGGCATTATCAAGGCCAATACGAGAAGCGATTTCTTCAACAACTTCACGTTCACCAATTGCTAAACCTTCGGTCATATAAGCATGGAAGAAAGCTTCTTTTGCTTGGTTGCCTAGGCCTTTGCTTTGCGCAAGGTGGATAATACGGTGTGCATTAAAACTATTGCCAGAGTTAGCCTTTTGCCATTGGAAATCAATACCTTCAGAAGCAGCCATGGCCGCAATATTGCGCTCCATTTCTTCCATCTCTTCATAGGTACGGCCATATTTTTTAGCTAGACGCTCGGTGTTTGAAGTGTCATGTTTTGCTGGTGCATCAGGATCTAATTCAAAACTATGCCAGTGAATTTCAAGTTCAATACCTGCTTCAGCAGCTACATGTTCAAGGCGTTTTTTGCCGATATAACAGAAAGGGCAAACTACATCAGACCAGACATCAACACGCATGGGAGAATCTCATAAATTTTAATTACCCATCATAATAGGGATGATGTCCAAGGATTTAAAGCTTTGAATAGCGAATAGAGTGTTGCGTATTGTGAAATAAATGGCATATAAAGAAGATATAAGCTCTATTTTATAACTATAAAGAGCAAAACTATAAGAAGGGAAATAGGAGGTGTGTATGCGCCGAGTTTTGATTGCAATTGCAAGTCTGGTTGTTATCACGAGTATTATTTTTTTCACCTATCAACACATAAAACAGCAACAGGCCAAAGACAGTAGCCAAATGTTTGATGTGGTCATGACTGAAAAAATGAACCAGCTTTATGACCAAGCACAAGACTGGTCTAAACCCGTCCAGCTCGATATTCACGATAAACGGTTGGCAGGACACTATAAACAAATTTCAGAATTTCTTTTAAGTTATTGGATTCAAAATATAAATGCACGTAATGAATATTTAAGAGAGTTAAAGGCGGCAAAATGGGATACTTTTTTAAATGTTGATCGTTTAGATATTGATAAAAAACAGAAGTATGTAGAAACAGAAAAAATGTTAATCGATGTTCGTACAGCTTCAGATAAATATCAAACTCAATATGAAAAAATTCATAAAACCTTTTTAACGAAGGTTCAGGAATTATCTGTAGATGCAGAGATGAGACAACTGCTTGAAATGAAATTAGGTACTCAACAAAAAGCTGATAAAGATCATGCAATTTTTATGATTGAACTGCAAATTTTAGATAAAGCAGAAGAAATGTTTAAACTTCTAAAAAATTATGAATGGCAAAAGAAAGACCAAATGATTCTTTTTCATGAAAATGCTCAGGTCAAAAAGTTTAACCAGCTTTATCAAGATGTTTTAAAGCTGAATGCAAAAATTGAAAAAATTAAGAAAAGAAATGTAGCTGCATTAGAAGGAGAATTAAAAGAATAAATTGAACGTGAGCATCAAAATTTATGGATTGGTGCTCTCAGCTTTTCCTTTAGTTAAAAAAGATTGTAATAAACTTTGAGAAGTTTGTAGTTTGATTAACTGCTCGGACACGTGCATGAGCTCAGTTTGTAGCTTTTCTTGAACCACTGAACATAGCGTAAATATGCGTTCATCTAAATCAAAACAAGGCAACAAAGCCTGAATGTCTTTTAGATTCATTCCTGCATCATTTAATATTTTAATTTTCTTAATATTTTCAATATCTTTTTGCGTATAACTTCGATAGTTATTACTCGCCCGAAGAGGCTGTATAAGCCCTAAACTCTCATAATAACGCAGCATACGAGGGCTTACTTTTGTAAGCTCGGCAACTTTTGCAAGGTTCATAAAATAGGGTTGACCTTAACAGTGGTGTCATAGTTTAGCATGTTTATATCTTTCAAAATGGTACTTGTTCCATGATTAGAAAACTCATTTTATTGGTGTTATTCGGCTTCATGTCATTCGTTGCAAATGCCAAAACAATTGAACTTCAGGAGAACAACATGCGTCAAATATTTGTACTTCATGGTTACTCTGCTTCTATAGATGATCACTGGTTTTTAGATTTAAAACATCAAATAGAAGATGAACATACCACTGTTACTTTAATTCCATTTCCAGACTCGGAACACCCAGATGTGGAAGCATGGCAGAAGGTTTTAGACCAACATATCCCTGTTGTAAATGAAAATACCTACTTTGTTGCACACAGTTTAGGTGTGATTACTTTGCTGCACTTTTTACAAAGACATGATTATCAAAAGATTGGTGGAATGATTTTAGTATCTGGATTTTCTGGACCTATTTCAGATTTTTCTCCACTCGATGCTTATATAACAAAAAGCAAAGTCGATACGAGTTACTTTCATGACATAAAGAAAAAACTCGTTTATTTGTCTGATAATGATGATTTGGTTCCACCAAAACTTACGATTCAATTCGCTAAAGATATTGAGGCGCCGTACATTACAGTACCTAATGGCGGGCATTTTTTAGGTAGGGAAGGTTATACGAAGTTTCCGCAAGTAGTGAATTCTTTAAAAGAGATGTTAGGGAAATAATAAAAATCCCCGTATTGATCGGGGATTTTACTTTTTGAAAAATCATTGTTTTTCAGGGAGAGTTTATTAAGGCTGGTAAATGATACCCATGACTTTCGCAGGTAAAGCGATAATATCGAAAGTTAAGGTAAACGGAAGCAGTGGTAAATTTGCTAGTTTCTCCTTAGTTGATAAGGGCACTTTTCCGCTTTTATCGTGAAGATATTTGATTCTGACGTGATATGGCTTAGATAAAGGGGTTATTGTTTTAAGATTGTTTACAGGAGGATAAACAGTTCCTTCAAGATTAAGATCAAATTTATGTGATTCTAACTTTTCTGTGCAGTTACACTGAACCACGCCATATTGTTTGAATAAAGTTAATTCCTTTTCATTCAGTTTTCCATTAGGTGGAGTGTAAGAAAATCTAATATGTCCGTTAAAATGGTTACTGTTGGAAGCAGGTGCAATAAAATCCAGATCATTACTTATTTGAATATATTGTGGATTTAACTGGCTAATTAATTGAATGAAATCGTTACCGCCTTTACTAATGACATAACTATATTTTTTACCTGCGATGACAATACTGTTCTCCGGTTCATTAGGGAGAGATATTGATGGTTTTCCGAATGCTATCACATCATCTTCAACTAAAGTGATCCATTCATGGCCTGACTCATATTTTGTAAATAGCTCTCGTGTACTTTCACCAATAACACGATTACTCGTACAACCAGTGAGAAATAAACTGACTAGCAGGCAGCTCATGAGAAAGTTCTGATTTAATATTTTAAAGTTCATTATTTCTGTTGAATTCAATGGATTTATAAAAGTCTGACTATAAACAAAAGATCTTAATATTTAAATCTAACAGTATGATCTGACTTAGTCACATTCAGGCTAATTTCTAAAATATTTTTATAAAGTTCCCTACTATTACATTAAAAATTTTAATTATATTTACCGTTTATCTGAGCCTTACTGAATCAAAACCAACTTTGTTGTAGCCTATTTATAGATACTTTTAATTTAATCATCATCTTTTAATTTGAATAGGGTGACTGATTTTTGGAGCAAGTTATGAACTTTCTAAAACAATCAGCTTTGATCGCTGCATTTGCTTTTATGGGTTTACCGACTGTTCAAGCTGAAGAAGTTGCTACTTTACCAACAATTCGCGTTATGGCTGAATCTGAGCTGCGTGAAGAGGTAGGATTTGTACCATATCAGGAAGATAAAAAAGTGCGTCAGGCTCTGCAACATCGTGAGTATAAAACTCATTACGATATACAGAATGCTTTAGTCCCTGAAGGCATGGCTACGGTAGATTATCAGCCAGTCATGGCCCAGCCAGATTTGTCTCAATTTTCTCCGTTCTTACAAGAATATATTTTAGCGGTAGCAGGGGGAATACAATCCTCTGACCCGACCAGCGGTATTTTTAAAATGTTAGAGCCTCTGAAAATTAACCGAAGTAATGTCGATGCTTATCGTGAGGGTACGATGAAAGTGAATATTACTGACCTCATAAATTTACAACAGCAAATTCAAGATGGTTTAAAAGGCCGATAAAAAATCCCCGCATTGAGCGGGGATTTTTTATCTTGGTGTTAATTAAACACGTTCGATAATCGTTGCAATACCTTGACCAAGGCCGATACACATCGTTGCAAGACCGATTTGAGTATCTTGTTGTTCCATTACGTTTAACAACGTAGTGGTGATACGTGCACCAGAACAGCCTAGTGGGTGACCCAAAGCAATCGCACCACCATTTAAGTTAATGATGTCTTGCTTGTCATAAACACCTAAGCCTTTCATTACTGATAAGCCTTGAGCAGCAAATGCTTCGTTTAACTCGATAGTCTGAATATCAGCCATCGTTAAACCAGCACGTTTAAGCGCTTTTTGAGTTGCTGGAACTGGACCATAACCCATGATTGCTGCGTCACAGCCTGCAACAGCCATAGAACGAATCACAGCACGTGGTTTTAAACCTAACGCTTGTGCGCGCTCAGCAGACATAAGCAACATTGCAGAAGCACCGTCAGATAAAGCTGAAGATGTAGCCGCAGTTACAGTACCACCTTTTGGATCGAATACAGGACGTAAAGCTTTGAACGATTCAAGGTTTGCATCTGGACGAATCACTTCATCAATGTCGCAAAGGATTTTAAAACCATTTGCATCGTGACCTTCAACACCAACGATTTCGTTTTTGAAACGACCTTCTTGTGTTGCAGCCCAAGCGCGGCGGTGAGATTCAACACCAAAGGCATCTTGTTCTTCACGACCAATGCCATTCATACGACCTAGCATTTCAGCAGTTAAGCCCATCATGTTAGATGCTTTTGCATAGTGTTTAGAAGCTTCTGGGTTTAAGTCGATGCCGTGCATCATACCTACGTGGCCCATGTGCTCTACACCACCAATAATGAAGATATCACCTTGGTTGGTTGCAATCTGCGCAGCAGCCGTATGAAGCGCTTGCATAGAAGAACCACAAAGACGGTTAACAGTTTGACCTGCCACAGTTTTTGGTAGGTCAGCCAATAAGCCGATGTTACGTCCAATGTTCATACCTTGCTCTAGAGTCTGGTTTACACAGCCCCAGATCAAGTCTTCAACTTCATTGGTATCAAACTGGTTACGAGCAACGAGTGCACGAACTAATTCAGCAGATAAGCTGTCAGCACGTACATTGCGGAACATACCGTTTTTGGTTTTACCCATTGCAGAACGTACGCCATCAACGATGACAACGTCACGTGGATTTAAAGTAGCCATTCACGTTGCTCCTTAACCGTAGAATTTTTTGTTGTTAGCAGCCATGTCACGCAACATTTGTGGCGCTTCATAAGCCTTACCTAAGTGTGCATATTTGTCACAAAGCGCAACGTATTCAGCAACACCTGTTTGGTCGATATAACGACATGGACCACCACGGAATGGAGGGAAACCTACACCCATAATCATTGCCATATCAGCTTCAGCTGCAGTTGCAACGATGTTGTCTTCTAAGCAACGAACTGTTTCGTTACAGAAAGCAAGCATCATGCGGTCAATGATTTCTTGGTTATCAAACTCGCGTTTCTCACCAGTAACGAAAGGAGCAATGATTTCATACGCTGTTGGATCAACAGTTTTTGCTTTCTTGCCTTTCTTGTCGAGTTCGTATTTGTAGAAACCAACGTCATTCTTTTGACCAAGACGTTTAGCTTCGTACATTGCTTGGATTGAACCTTTGTAGTCTGGCTTCATACGGTCTGGGAAACCTTCAGCCATCACTTCTGCACCGTGTACACCAGTGTCAATACCTACAACGTCGATGAGGTAAGCAGGACCCATTGGCCAGCCAAACTTAGACATCACATTGTCAACTTGTTGGAAGTCTGCGCCGTCTTTTACAAGAAGGTCAAATGCACCAAAGTAAGGGAACAATACGCGGTTAACCAAGAACCCTGGGCAGTCGTTTACAACGATTGGTGTTTTACCCATTTTTTGAGCAAGAACAACAGTAGTTGCAATCGCTTCTTCAGAAGTTTTTTCACCGCGAATCACTTCTACCAATGGCATCATGTGAACTGGGTTGAAGAAGTGCATACCTACGAAGTTTTCAGGACGTTGTAAAGCTTTCGCTAAACGCGTAATTGAAATTGTAGACGTGTTAGACGCAATGATCGTGTTTTCACGAACATGCTTTTCAGTGTCTGCAAGAACGATTTCTTTAACTTTTGGATTTTCGGTAACTGCTTCGATCACGATGTCGACTTCTTTAAACTCATCGTAGCTTAAAGTAGGACGGATACGTGCAAGCGTTTCACCCATTTGCACAGGTTTCATTTTCTTACGTTCAACTTGTTTAGTTAACAAGCTGTTCGCTTCTGACATACCTAGTGCAAGTTGAGGGTTACCAATATCTTTCATGATAATTGGTGTGCCTTTGCTTGCCGCTTGGTAAGCAATACCACCACCCATGATACCAGCACCAAGTACAGCTGCTTGGTTTACAGGGTGAGCACCTTTTTCATGTTTCTTAGCAGTTTTCTTAACAACTTGGTCATTGAGGAATAAACCAATCAATGCACCAGCTTGTGGAGTAATCGCTGCTTTAGCAAAACCTTCAGCTTCAGCTTTTAATGCTTCGTCACGAGTAAGGCTTGCACCCGCTTGTAATGAGTCAAGTAATAGTTTTGGAGCAGGGTATTGAGCCGGATTCGCTTTAGCAAGTACTGCACCTTTAGCTGTGTTAAACGCCATCATTTGTTCAAGCGGGTTCAATTTTACAGCATCAAGTTTTTCTTGACGTTTGGCTTTCCAGTTCAAACGACCAGAAATTGCTTGTTTAACTAAGTCTGTTGCAGCTTCCAGTAATTTATCAGCAGCTACAACCGCATCTACAGCACCATCTTTTAGCGCAGCAGCCGGTTTTTTAGGAGCAGCCATCGCCATCCATTCAACCGCGTTGTCGATACCGATAACACGGCTTAAACGTACGCTACCACCAAAACCTGGGTAGATACCAAGTTTGATTTCTGGTAAGCCAACCTGTGCAGTTTCTGACATCACTCGATAGTCACACACTAAACACATTTCAAAACCGCCACCTAACGCCATACCGTTAATAGCAACAACTTTTGGAATGTCTAAATCTTCAAAGCTATTGAAGATTTCGTGAACAGGCATAAGCCAGTCAACAATCGCTTTTTCACCTTGAGCGAAATTTTCACCAAACTCGGTAATGTCTGCCCCAACAATAAATGTTGATTTGCCTGAGGTAACAACTAAGCCTTTAATATCATTATTTGCTTTTACCGCAGCAATAGCAGCTTGGAAATCTTCAATTGTTGCACGGTTAAATTTATTGACCGACTCACCTTGTAAGTCAAAGCGGAATTCTGCAATTCCGTCCGAAAGCATTTGGACGGTAATGGCATTGCCAGCGTGGATCATGCCTGATCTCCTTGGTTTTGGAGGACTTCTAAGTTGATGTTATGAAGCGTGTGTACAGCTTCGGTACACATTTATGCTTCGCTAATCTTACGATAACTATATCTAAAAAAAACCTGACAAGTTGTATCAAGCCGTGACGCAAGGGTCATCAAATTTTTTTTAACAACTTTCTTAAACTATATATATGAAAAATACATTTTTATTTAAAAGACTGCTTACTGGCAGGAGTTCAATATGAACAGAGAAAATCTAGCAGATAGTTAATTATTTTAATTTTGAACTGGTAATAAAAAATTAAGAGTATTTGAGAATTATTAGACAGAAAGTATTGTCTATTTTTTTATCTTTGGATAAACTTTGTGTTATAAAAATGTTCAATAAAGTATGTATTATGTTAAAAAATAAATTTATGATTTTCGCCATCCTTCCTTTTATGTTGAGTGCATGTGGAGGTGGTGGTTCTAGTGATAATAATTCAGCGAATAACAATCAAAGTGGTAATTCACAAGATTCTATTGCGAATGGTACCCGTTATTATTTTATGGATTACAACCCTGATCAAATAGATAATCTAAATGAACAAACAGATGAGCTAAATAATGCTTATTTTGAAATATTTAATAAAAAATCAACGGATGGATCCTCTAATCAAGCTTTAGGTGATTATCTGCTAACAGAGAAAAAACTCTATTTCCCTATTGATAAAGCAATCAATGTCATGAATTTTAATTCAATGACAGATTGGAGATTAGACATCATTGGAGATGTTAAAGAAGATTGGAAATTTCAACGAGTTGACCTTTCTAATAAGAATATGTTTGATACTGTTTTACCAGGGTATCGAGCAGTAGGTTTTCCAGTTATCGATAAAAGTACAGCTAAGGGACGTTTATTTCTTAATACTTATGGGCAGAGTAAATTTCCTGAAGGAAGTAGTTGTTATCGTTTAGTTTCAAAAAAATCTAATCTAGAGACATTTGCTTTTAATGTTGATCAAAATTACGAAATTAATCAAAGTTTTGAGGATTTTGATGCTGAAAACGCTCAGTATCTGAATTATTTGAATCAAACGACTCCATTTGGTTTTACTTATAAGGCAGTTAAGGGGACATGGCAAAATGTTCCATGGACAACGATTTATGATACTAGTTTAGGTTTTGCTGTGGGTGCTGGTGTTGCGGTGCAATATCAAGGTAAGACATATGCAGCAGATTACATGAGTAACATTGGTTGGACCGCTGATCAAGAGATTAAGCATTGGGAAATATTCTTAAAAAATACCGATGATCCTAAAAACATTCGTCTTGCTCAATTAAAAATTGCACAATTGAAATCTGGTTGTTATGTCTATAATGAAACCGCTGCAAAAGCACTTGATTCTCTGACTGCATTAAATTGGCAAGCATATCAAAACTAATTTAAAAGCTAAGTTTAGGAAATCTCAAGAATGAATATTTTTGAGATTTCTATTTATTAAAAATAATATTTGCGGTTCTAGGTCTGAATTTTCTTTGAGAGTTTGTTATTATTCTCGCCAATTTCAAATTTCTTCGAAGTATCTTTAAAGATGCTTAAAGGCGAGTAACTATATGATTAAGTGGATCATATTAGCGATTTTTGTGATATCAGCATTGTATATCCAACATCGCGGCAGAGTGCGTCACTCGTTTTATCGTCAATTTTTTGACCATTCAACCCTGCTCGCACCGATTAACTTTTTAATGTACATCTTTTCAAAGGTGCCGAATCAGCCTTATATCGACACTCAGCATTTTAAAGATTTAAAAGTGTTGGACGAAAATTGGGAAATGATTCGTGATGAAGCAAAAGCTTTATATGATCAAGGTGGGATTAAAGCATCGAGTACTTATAACGACTTAGGTTTTAACTCGTTCTTTAAAACAGGTTGGAAGCGTTTTTATTTAAAATGGTACGAATCAAGTCATCCATCTGCTGCCGAGCTTTGTCCGAAAACTACGGCTCTTCTTAAAACATTGCCGACAATTAAAGCAGCAATGTTTACTGAGCTTGCACCCGATAGCCGTTTGGTAAGACACCGTGACCCATATGCTGGTTCATTGCGTTATCACTTGGGTTTAATTACGCCAAATGATGACCGTTGTTTTATTGACGTCGATGGCGAAAGATACTCTTGGCGTGATGGTCAAAGTGTAGTGTTTGATGAAACGTATATTCATTATGCTGAAAATAAGACTGACCAAAACCGTATCATTTTCTTTGCCGATGTTGAGCGGCCAATGAAAGTGAAGTGGATGGAACGTTTCAACCATTGGTTTGGTCGTAGTGTGATGACCGCGGCAAGTTCACCGAATGAAACAGGTGATCAAACAGGTGGTTTAAATAAAGCGTTTGGTTATGTCTACCAAATTCGTATTAAAGCCAAAGCATTAAAAGCCAAAAATCGTAAGTTATATTACTTTTTAAAATGGTTCCTGATGCTTGGGATTTTCTTCCTAATTTTTGTTCGACCATATGTATTTTAATTAAAGCGCCCGAAAGGGCGTTTTTTGTTTTTAAATAATAATTTCTAGTTCACGTTATATCTTACTAGAAAACTGCTTTTATTTGGGTTTTTAAAGCTAACTCTATGAGGATTAATCTAGCTTCTAAAAAAAACTATAAAAAATCATTTATTGCAGGATTAGTTTGTTTTTAACAATGATATTCATCATGCATCATTTATTGCGTATTGAATGATCTTAAATACAAGGTTTTGATTATTTAAAGAGTCATCTAAGTCTTCTATTAACTCTTTGATAATAAATACTTCAAGAAAATAGCTGTAGCACTTATCCTTGATAATAACCTCCATCTTTTCATCGTCTGATAGAGCAATTGCTTTGGATGTAATATCCCAAGGTTGTTCAGCATAGATGGTGTGCTCATCAGAAATATGTTCAATATTTGATATCATTTCTTGTAAGGACATGGGATATTTCAATGGAATTTAACCTGCTAGTCTAATTACCACAAAACTTTTATAAAGGTTCGTGATGTTAATGATTAAGTTTTAATATTGAAGGTTTTTAGATTAATTTAGCATGAAAATTTTAGTTCTCTTTTCTAAAAGAAAAATGACTATGAAATAATTTAGGGGAAAAGATGATAATAGTGAGTCATCTTATCCAACTAGATGATTTTTAGTTAGTCTGATATTAAGTTTTATAGAATAATTCTTAATAAAACTATAGTACCTCTCATCTGAATTATTTAATTTTTACATTGCCAAAAAGAGCAAATTATTGATAATAAAGATTACATTATATTAATAATTTAGGAACATAATGAAAAAGTTAATACTTTCATGTTTATGTATATTAAGCCTTTCGGCATGTAATGATGAGACAGAGGAACAAGGTGAGAGACTTGTTGGTTTTTCTGCGAGTCAGATCGCTGGAAATCCAATGATTGAGAAGAAAAATTATAAGATTCAGGATAATAAGATTTATATAAGTTATCCTGATAATCATCCATTAGGTTATGAACTTAGTCAGCATTATTTCACTGATCAGGGAGTGACCTTAGATCCGATTAAAACAACTGATGGCACATGGTATTTGTTAGGTTCTCAAGTCCAGTTTTCTGATACAGCTTTAAACTATCAGCCAGCCAACTTAGTGAAAGGTGATAATTTATTTTTAAATCAAGATTTAGTTAAAATTGATATTTCAGGTCAACCAGTGACTAAATATTTAGGCCAGTGGATTTATGAATCATTGCCACTTAGTCAGCAAGGCTTTTTTGAAGATTATTACAATGCATTATTACAGCAAAATGTAGCTAATTTTCCTAAGGGTTCAACTTGTTGGATGATTAATAAAACCTACAGCAATAAAGATTATATTGGGTTCTCTAGTGACGGTACTGCGCCTTTGTATGTAGATTCAAATCGTACTGCACCTGCAATGGGAACATGGCAAGGCATTAGTTGGTCGCGCGATGAGTTATTATTAGCAATGAAATTTACAATAAACGATACCGAATATTCTGGGCAATATCATCATCAATCTGGTGTGGACGAATATGTTCCACCTTATGCCGGTAAATATTGTGACTTTGTCACTGAAAATGCTGCGGATGCTATGATTAAGACTTGGAAAGGTGAATCTTTAACCCAGTAATTATAGATAAATAAATAGTTTTATTACGCCCGAAAGGGCGTTTTTTATGCTGTACAGTACTTAATATATTTTGTGACTCACTTCACAGTGCTGGCAATTTGTTACAACTATTAAAAACCAATAGGCAATTTTGATTCTACAATGGCGCGGTTTTTTCGAAGACTGGTTAGCGGAAGTAGGTTTTAAAATGGCTCATGCTCATCACGCAGTTCATGCTCATGCTCATCATATCAAAGTGAGAAAAGAAGATAGTTCTCAAAGCGATTTAAAAACGAAAGTGATGTTAAGACAAGCAGCTCCGACGACTGAAAAAAATAAAAAATCTGATGCTAAAAGACAGCCATCTGAAGATCAAAATATTAATTTACATAAGTTCTCAAGTAAGCTTGAAAGTATATCTGCCAACCATAGCAAAGAAAAATGTGCCAAAAATATTCGTATTGCTTTACAAGCCGCAGGAGCTGATGTGTCTAAGCACCCAGTAGCTGCTTCTGATTGGGGGCACACGCTTGAACAAAATGGCTATAAGAAAATTAAACCCGCTTTTAACCGTCCTCAAGAAGGCGATATTTATATTATTGAGCGGACCAGTGGCCACACATATGGCCATATTGCGGGATATACCGGTAATGGCTGGTTCTCTGATTTTCGTCAAAAAACCTATGCGGTCTATAAAGAAAAAGACGTAAAATATAGCTACTATCGTCTCGATTCTTAAGCGGGTACGACATAATCTGTCGGAGCTAATCAAAATCTCTTTTCAAATTTGAGTTCTGGCACAGTAAAGCACTTGAAAACTAGGGGTGAAAACATCACATTAGGTATTCAGTATTAAGCCATGTATGCCAATAGTGAATCAAAACGCTCGTCCCCACATTGAAAAAATTTTAGCCAACATGACCCAACTTCCAGGCGTTTATAAAATGCTAGGGAAAGAGGGCGAATTGTTATATGTCGGCAAAGCTAAAAACCTAAAAAATCGGGTATCGAGTTATTTTGTTAAAACAATTGAGCACCCTAAAACTCAGGCTTTAGTTGCACGAATTTATAATATTGAAACTTTGGTGACTCGTTCAGAAACCGAAGCATTACTTTTAGAACAAAATCTAATTAAACAACATCGTCCGCCTTATAACATCATGCTGCGGGACGATAAGTCATATGTCTATATTTTTGTTTCATCAGATAAACCCTATCCTCGGCTTGCTAGCGGTCGTGGCAAAGGGAAGCATCAAATTGGTAAGTTCTTTGGACCTTATCCAAGCGCTTATAGTGCGCGTGATACTTTACTGGTTTTGCAAAAACTTTTTAATGTTCGTCAGTGTGAAAATAGCTACTTCTCACAACGCAAACGCCCATGTTTGCAATATCAGATCAAGCGTTGCTCTGCACCTTGTGTAGGTCTGATTTCACCCGAAGATTATAAAGAAGACGTTAATAACAGTATTCGCTTTTTGCAAGGTGACACCAAAGAGTTAAATCAAGAGCTCATTGCCAAAATGGAACAAGCGGCGGCTGAACTCGAATTTGAAAAAGCTGTTTTTTACCGTGACCGATTATCTTTACTTCGTGAAGTTCAAGCACAACAGGCTGTTTTTAAGGTTAAAGGTGAGGCGGATATTCTGGCAATTGCTTATCAGGCTGGCGTGACATGTGTGCAGATTATGTATGTACGTAATGGACGAATGTTGGGAGGTAAAAGTTATTTCCCAGACATGCTTGGCGATGATCTGGGGCAAATGCTCAGTGATTTTATGGCTAACTTTTACTTTCAGGTTGCAGATGAAGTTCCAAATGAACTCATTGTAAATATTGCATTGCCTGATCATAAAGAATTAGAAGAAGCATTGGCACAGCAGTTTGGTAAGAAGGTCCAAATTAAGAGTAGTGTACGAGAAACTCGTGCAGAGTGGCTAGAGTTAGCTGAAATGAACGTTCAACATGCCATTAAGGGACAGCTGAGTAATCATTTAGAACTCAATGAACGTTTCCATCAGTTAGAGCAAGTGATTGGACGACCCGTCGATCGTATTGAGTGTTTTGATATTAGTCATACCATGGGTGAGGCTCCAATTGCGTCATGTGTGGTGTTTGACCAAGGTGGTGCTCGTAAGCGTGATTACCGCCAATTTGCCATTCAAGATATTACCGGTGGCGATGATTACGCTGCCATGCGCCAAGCCTTAACACGACGTTATAAAAAAGCCATATTGCCTGATCTGTTATTGATTGATGGCGGTAAAGGCCAACTTCACATGGCGATGGACGTCATGCAAGAGCTTGGGCTTGACGCTTTTATGGTGGGTGTATCTAAAGGTGAAGGGCGTAAACCAGGACTTGAAACACTCCATTTTACAGATGGCACGAAAATCCAATTACCAGAAGACCATAAAGCATTGCACTTGATTCAACAGGTACGTGATGAAGCCCATCGCTTCGCCATTACTAAACACCGAGCTAAACGTGATAAACGCCGTAGTACATCAGTTTTAGAAGCAATTCCGGGGTTGGGACCGAAACGCCGTCGAGATTTATTGACTCATTTTGGTGGGATCCAAGGTGTTTTGAAAGCCTCTGAAAAAGAGCTAACACTTGTGCCTGGTTTTGGTGAGATGATGGCTAGAACGATTTATAAAATTCTGCATGAATAAGCATCGGTTTAAGGTTCGATTGACAAAATAACTCGCCAATTACTAGGTAATTGACCATTCACATTGCAATCAAAATGATGAAAGATATTTCCTAATAATACTTTCGTTTTTAGGGAAAGGGATGTCATTGCTGCGAATATTTGAAGAAATAAAACAAAACGAATGGATTGAAATACCTGAAGGATGGTTGCAAGGCCGCACGGTTTTTGGTGGTTTTGTTGCAGGGTTATTGATGCAAAAAGCATGCTGCAATATTCAAGATCCCAATAAAAGATTATTAAGTTGTAGTATTACTTTTGTGGGGCCTGTACAGCAGGGGCCCGCTCAATTGACTATTGAAATTTTAAGGGAAGGAAAGTCGGTCACTACGCTTGAAACCCGGTTATGGCAAGATGGCGCGGTACAAACTATTTTGGTTGCAAGTTTTGGTGTGCCTCGCACTTCGAATATTGAAGTAAGGCAAGAACCTATGGTTCCAGTTTATGCTCAACCAGAAGACTTACAACCTCTTCCTTTTGCTAGACAAATGCCAGAATGCTATCAACATTTTGATGTATGCTGGGCAGAAGGTCATCATCCTGTTACAGGAAGTCAGTATCCTGATTTTGGAGGATGGTCAAGGTTCTCTCCAGAGAAGCATGAAAATCGTCAAATGACTTTGCCAGATTTAATTGTTTTGATGGATATTTGGCCACCTGGTGTATTGCCGATGTTTAAACAAGTTGCTCCTGCAAGTTCTTTAACTTGGCACATTACCTATGTCCACCCGTTTCAACATCAATTGTGTGACTGGTTTAAATATAAAGTGGTGACTGAATATGCCGGTGAAGGTTATTCCACGGAATATGCCCATATTTGGGACCAAAATGATCATTTAATTGCAATTTTACGGCAAACTGTTACGGTATTTATCTAAGCAGTCTACTTCCTTGATTCATATATTTCGTATAAAGTGGCTGTTACAGATAGATACAATATTGAAGAATGTATTTTTGTCTGCTACAAGATGCATGAAGACTAAATTGGCGGTGTTTATGACCACAGGGCGAATCCTGAATATCCCAAATATCCTAACGTTGGCGCGTATAGCGCTTATTCCAGTATTTTTGGTGATTGTGTATTGGCCGCCTGCAATGGGTATTGGTGAGCAAGAAGGAAGTATGAGTCGTCATATTATCTTGACTGCTATTTTTGTGTTTGCTGCTATTACCGATTGGTTTGATGGCTATTTAGCACGAACTTTAAACCAGACTTCAGCATTTGGCCGGTTTTTAGATCCAGTTGCAGATAAGCTTATGGTGGCGACAGCACTGATTGTTTTAGTGCAGTGGAATCCAACCATATCAATGGCTTTTGCAGCAATTGTCATTATTTCACGGGAAATTACAGTTTCTGCTTTACGTGAGTGGATGGCAGAACTTGGCGCAAGAACGAGTGTGGCTGTATCGACAGTAGGCAAATATAAAACAGCTTTTCAGATGATTGCCATCAGTGTGTTTTTACTCAATTGGCAACCTTTAGAAATGTTGGCTTACGCGTTGTTATATACCGCTGTCATTCTGACTTTATGGTCAATGTTTATTTACCTAAAAGCAGCTTGGCCTTATTTAAAGCAACCTTAAGCTCAGATTGAATGATTAAGCCTTTCTATAATGAAAGGCTTTTTTATTTTCGAAAGTGCAAGAATCGGGTCGTCATGGGGCTTTAGCTACTTTAATGTAAGATATGAGTGCTAAGGAGGTGACACATGCAAATGCTTTCTTCTCGGCAATTTGCTGTAATTGCCACTGTAATTGAATATTTATATGAACATCTGGACCAGCAACCCAGTCTGGACGATGTTGCGAGCCATATGAATTTAAGTTCAGGTTATATCCAGCGACAGTTTCAGGAATGGGTGGGTATTAGCCCGAAAAAATTTGTCCAATATATGAGTTTGCAACAGGCGAAATACTATCTGTTGCAAAAGCGAAGCTTATTAGATACTGCTTTAAATACGGGGTTATCTGGTACTGGCCGTTTACATGATTTGTTTATTCAGCTTGAAGGTATGACGCCTGGTGAATATAAACAGCAAGGCGAAGGGGTCACACTTAATTATTCGGTTGAGACAAGCCCATTTGGTGAGTTGTTGGTTATAAGCAGCGATAAGGGAATATGTTCGATTCGTTTTATAGAGTCGAGTGAGAATATCGAGGAAATAATTAAACAGCAGTTCCCTAAAGCTCAATTAAAAAATCAGGCGCCGATTTGGCATCAACAAATTGCACAGTGGTTCGAACAAGATTTTTCAGAGCACTTACAGCAGAAACTTCCGCTTAATTTGGCTGGAACCCCATTTCAACTGCAAGTTTGGGAAGCATTACTGACCATTCCAGAAGGTCAATTGCGGACCTATCAAGATATTGCAGAGCAAATTGGCAAGCCTAAAGCAGTTCGAGCCGTTGCTACAGCAATTGGACAAAACCCAATTGCATATTTGATTCCTTGCCACCGAGTGATTCGTGCAACGGGCATGGTCGGAGAATATCATTGGCAAAAAGGCCGTAAATTGGCATTGTTAGCTTGGGAGATGTCAAAGCAACATGGAGAGACCGCATGACCTTGGATTTATTTGCTCCAGAGCCCTGTGCGAATTTATTACCTTATGATGGTGAAGTTCAGGACTATGGTTGTATTTTAAGCCCCGAAGAAGCCGAACAATATTTTCACTATCTTTATCAACACCTCGCCTGGAAACATGACGAAGCTAAGCTATATGGTAAGCACTTTATCACTCCTCGAAAAGTGGCATGGTATGGAGATAATTATTATCAATATAAATATTCGGGTGTCATTCGTGATTCTTTGCCTTGGGATCGAGCGCTTGCCAAACTAAAAAAATTAGTAGAACAGCGGCTTGCAGAAAGATTTAACTCATGTTTGGCAAATCTTTATGAAGATGGGACTCAAGGAATGGCTTGGCATAGTGATTCGGATGTTTCTTTAGCAAAAACCACAACGATTGCATCTTTAAGTTTTGGAGCTACTCGTAAATTTTCTTTTAGGCATATTCAAACTAAAGAGAAAGTTGAATTGTGGCTACAACCCGGCCAACTCATCGTGATGCGTGGCGAGACGCAACAACATTGGCAACATCGTTTAAATCGCTCAACAAAGATTTTACAGCCGCGTATTAATCTGACTTTCAGGCAGTTTCAGTTTTCATAACTTTCATTAAAATTGGGCAAGAAAAAAGCCCATGATGGCAACATGAGCTTATTCCTCTGAGGGGGATGCTTCTATTGATGAGCTGCTGATGAAAAGAATCACCAATAGGAGCTAAAATCATAATATGAGAATATTGTGATCTATTCAATGCATTAAAATGTAAGAAAAGGTTAAATTATCACAAAGTCAGGTTTTAAATTTCACCTTTTTCAGATAACTCCATAAAGCGTTGTTCAATAAGTGCTGCATTTTCTTGCAAAATTTCGGTGAGCTTTTCAACATTTAAAAAATCAAAACGATTTTTAGAAGCAACTAAAGTTAAAGCTAAAGGTACTTCTTTGTTCGAAAAACGAACTGGAACAGCAAGACCTGAAACATTCGGATCAATCTCACCTTGTGAGAAATAGAACCCTTGTTTTTTAATTTTACGCATACGCTGAATAAAGCTTGCTTCATCTTCAGCAAAACCGGATTGTTTTAATTCTTGCTGGTAACGATGATAGTAGTCTTGCATCCGTTGTTTACTTAAATGCGAAACCATCGTTTTTGGAGATGACCCAACGTAAATAGGTCTTGGGCAGCCTCGACCATACGAGAGCAATTCAGTGTCTTTGAATATTTCATGATGAATATCGATGCAATAGTCATCATTTAAGTAGGTGAGCAAGCAGCACAGTTCGGTACGCTCTACAATATTTCGCATAAATGGTGTGCTGATTTGAACTAGAGGGTCTGTTGTTCTTGATACATAGTCAAGAACTGCAATTTTTGAGCCTAAGGTATAATCGCCAGAGGTTCCATTAATGCGTTTTAATAGATCAGTAGACACCAGTTCTTTCAGGTAACGGTAACTGGTTGGTTTAGACAAGCCAAGTTCTTCGCAAATAATATCGACATTAATGATTGGACGCGAAACTGAAAATAGGTCCAGTACGGTTAAAATTTTGCCAAAACTTGAAATTGCCATAGCGTCTTGTTCGTATCCTTTAACAACGAGTCATGTTTGAATTCTTATAACAGAAAAAAAGAAAATTTGTCTCAATTCTAAAATAAATGCCTGATTTGAGTATTTTACTCTGACAAAGAGAAAACTTCTCTTGGCTTATACATCATATACGATTATCAAAAAATATATCAAATTATCAAATGGAGATATTTTAGTTGACTAAATCGCTTTATTTTGAAAAAATTGCTAAACAAAATATCTAATCGAGAAATTGGTCGATTCTAGGCGAATTTCTTGATGCCTCTTCTTTCCAAAGTTTGGCCGTTTAAATAACGCTCAAATTTAAATCATCTGGGCCAATCAGGCAGGATGTGGAAAAATCATTGTATTGAAGGATGCTCCTCATCTCATTTGCTTTTAGGCAAATGGCACAGTTTTGTTGTCTCTAGAAAGGCAATTTAACATTGAAGGGCATGCTCATCAGTTCAAATCTGTATTTGAGATGAGTTCATGTTATTAAAGCAAATACTGGCGTTTCGCCCGAGTAGGCTTGATCTGATCTTTGCAACAAAAACATTTATTGCCGGAATGCTGGCGTTATTTGTTTCATTTGAATTAGATCTGATTAACCCGATGTGGTCGATTGGTACAGTCTTGATTATTGCCAATCCTTATTCAGGAATGGTGTCATCTAAGTGTGTCTACCGCGTGGTAGGGACGATTGGTGGGGCTGTGATTGCCTTAATGCTAACACCACATCTAATTAATACACCTTGGCTATTTACCGTGGTGTTGTCGTTGTGGGTGGGTTTTGCGCTTTACGTGTCTTTACTTGATCGGACTGCACGTAGTTATGCTTTTATGCTGGCGGGTTACTCGACAGCCATGATTGTCTTCAATGCGATTACCTATATTGATCAATACAATATTTTTGATATTGCTTTAGCTCGGGTCATCGAAATTTCGATTGGGGTGATTTCAAGCGCTGTGGTTTCTGCAACCATTCTTCCGATGCACATTGGCTCGGCAATTAAGCAGCGTGTTATCAAAACGCTGAAAGATACAGAAAACCTGTTTGCTAATTTATTAAATACAAATTCGCAGCAGAACAATACTCAGCTTTTAGCCGCTATTACTCGTGACACCACAGATATTCATGCTTTGGCAGTACATTTGAGTTATGAAAAGGGTGAGTTGCATGGCATGACCAAACCCTTGCAGGAAATGCTTCATCAAATCTCAATGGTAGTTGCTAATCTGGTGGCTTTGTCTGAGCGTATTAAGCAACTTCAAGAACTCCGATTCATCGAAACTCATTCAGAAAAACTGCAACAGCTCTCAGCGCATGTTGTACAGTTTCTGGAGCAAAAAGATCTAATTATTGATGAAAATATTTTGCAGTTACCTAATGAGTTTGAAAGTGATTTCTTGAGTTTGATGGAATCGGCTTCCGCACATCAGCAAGTTTTGGTCGCAGCCATGAAAATGGATGTGCGCCATTTCATTAGCAATGTTTTAGCGGTTAAAGTCTTGTGGCAGCGAATTCAGCAAGGAAATAAAGAAATCCCTGACAACATTACGCCAATGACCACCAAATATCCGAGTTTACACCGTGATCATGGTGTGGCTATTCGAGGTGGCATTAGTGCAGTCCTTATTACATTTATTGTGACTGGGGTCTGGATTATTTCGGGGTGGAAAGCTGGATTTATGATGGCGCAAATGGGCGCAGTAACAGCTTGTATTTTAACGGCCTTAGATAACCCAGTTCCAGTCTTACGTATTTTTATCTGGGGCAGTATCGCTTCAGCAGTTTTAGTCTTCGTTTATGCATTTGGTATTTTCCCTCATGTCACCACATTTTGGGAACTTGGACTGGTTTTATTACCTATGTTCCTGTTTGCAGTTTCTATGATGGCTAACCAGATGCTTATGCCAGTGGGTATGGTTTTGGGTATTAATACCATGATGGGCCTAAATCTACATAATGCTTATAGCATGGATGCAGTGTCTTATCTTGATGGTTCTTTTGCCATGATCTTGGGTGTTTTGGTGTCTTTAGTTGTCATTGACGTCGTTCGTGCCATGTCTCCAGACACGAGTGCCAGCCGTATTTTGGCCTTGCATTATCGTGCAATGAGACAGGCGATTTATTTGCCTTACGGCCTAGATTTTAAAGTGCACCTACGCAGCATGTTGGATCGAATTGGGATTCTAAACAGCAAAATGGTGCAATCTGGCGAGATTAAAACTTCAATTCATCAGGCATTAATTGAGTCGAGCAGTATTGTCGATTTAAGTCGATTACAAGAGTTGGCGAATCAGCTTCCTCAGACATCTGAACTCACTCAGCATATTGGCGTTTTGCAACAAAATCTGGATGAGCTGTTTAGAGCTAAAGAAAGTGATGTAGACAATACCTCGGCTTTGGTAGAACCAATCCACCGTGCTTTATTTGAATTAAAACAGCTTGCTTCAAATATTGAAGATATGACGATGCGACAAAGATTACTTATTTCACTTAACAATATTGCTTATAGCATGTGTCATGTTTCATCAGATCAAATGAGTGAAAACAGCACCTTTAGAGGAGCCACAGCAAATGGGTGAGTTTAATGTTTATGGCATTTATGTGCCTTCTTTGCTCGTTCAAGCCCTCTTGGCATATATATGTTTCCGTGGATTAAGTGTTTTAACCAACAAGTGGATTGCACAAGGCTGGATTGCATTACCTAGTATTTTCAATTTGTGTTTTTACCTTTTATTGCTTTTGGTAATACATCAAATTTTTGTTGGGGTGGGTGCATAGAGATGATTGCGAAATTAAAGTTTGAGTTAGGTGAGTAAAATGAATCAGGTGGATTTGAAAAAAGTCATCCGTCCAGTAATTTTGATTGTCGCATTAATGGTTGCGGTCTATACCATTGTGCATTTGTGGAACTACTATAATGCGGCGCCGTGGACACGAGATGGTCGAGTTCGTGGTGACGTTATTCAAGTATCTTCGGATGTAGCCGGCCTTGTCACAGAAGTGTTGGTTCAAGATAACCAGACTGTGAAAAAAGGTCAGGTGCTCTTTAAAATTGACGTTTCTCGCCGAGCTTTAGATGTAGAGCAGGCAAAATCTGATTTAGCAAAAGCAAATGCAGCCTTTGCTCAAGCGCAAGCTGGTTTGGCACAAGCAAAGGCGAACCTGATTAAATCGGACAGCAATATCAAATTGGCCGAGAAAAATGCGAGCCGCTATTCGAACTTAATGGATGGTGCAATCTCTAAACAAGAACAAGATCAAGTTTTTGCAACACGTGATCAATCCCACGCAGAACATGAGCAACTACAAGCTGCTATTGAGCAGGCCGAAGCAACTGTTAAGCAACAACAAGCTCTCATTGAGGTTGCAACAAGCAATTTACATTTGGCCGAGCTTAATATGCATCGTGCTGCGGTAATTGCCCCAGCTGATGGTACTTTATCTAACTTTGATATGAGCCCAGGAAACTATGTTCAAGTAGGCCAAGCGGTTGCTGCATTACTTGACCGTAAACAGCTTTATGTCGTGGGTTATTTTGAAGAAACGAAACTAAACCGTATTCATATTGGTGACCAAGCTAGCGTGCAGTTAATGGGCGATAATCAGAAAATTAAAGGCCATGTACAAGGTATTGCATCAGGCATTGAAGACCGCGAGCGTTCAAGCAGCTCTAAGCTTCTTGCTAATGTAAATCCAACTTTTAGCTGGGTTCGTTTAGCGCAGCGTGTACCCGTGAAGATTGTGTTAGATGAAACACCGAAAAATCAGCTTGCTTTTGTCTCTGGACGAACTGCTACCGTACATATTGTAGAGAAGTAAAAAAGGGAGGCTTTAGCCTTCCTTTTTTTTTAATCTTAGGGTGTTAAACCGACTGGATTTCGATACCAACTCTGAATGAGTAGCGCAGCTGCGAAGCTATCTGCAGATAGCTTTTTTGCTCGACCTTGTTCTTGGTAAAAACCTAACTCTTCTCTCGCTTCACGTGTCGTTAAACGTTCATCTACCATCAAGGTTTCTATGTTGGTTTGATGACGTAAACGTCTCGCAAATTTACGCGCACGTGTAGAGAGCTCTGACTCGCTATCATCCATATTTAATGGCAGACCAACCAAAAATAAATCGGGTTGCCATTCTTTCACAATTTTTAAGAGCTGATCCCAGTTCGGAATACCATCTTTCATGATAAATAGAGGGAGAGGGTTGGCACTTTCAATTGAAGATTGGCCAATTGCCATTCCCATTTTTTGAGTACCAAAGTCAAAGGCCATAATCGATTTGGATTGTGTTTCGGTCATTAAGCATGTCCGATTTCAGATGCTAGCCACGCACGATCTACACCAATTTTTTTATAAGCTGCATCCCAACGATCGTCATAAGGCAGATTAAAAATCAGATCCATATCGGCATCACAAATGAGCCAGTCACCACGCGTAATTTCGTCTTCTAACTGATTTTTACTCCAGCTCGCATAGCCTAATGCAATCTGGTATCGGCCTACACCTTCATTATGGGCAATCGCATCGAGAATATCTTTACTGGTGGTAATACAAACATTTTCGCCTACAGCAATAGATGAATGCCATGTGGGTTGTCCAGTATGAAGAACAAATCCAGCTTCAGGACGCAAAGGGCCACCTTGTAAAACCGCATGTGGATTTACATTGTCTGCTTCGATGTCGAGATCGTTGAGTAATTCTTTAATTTGAATACCAGAAGGACGATTAATAATAATGCCTTGAGCACCTTCTTCATCATGACGGGCAAGATAAATTACAGTGTTTGCGAAAAAGTCATCTGCCATTTCTGGCGGGGCAATCAGACAACGGTGAGTCAGATATTGTTTGGTCACCTAAGCGGTTCTCCCTCAAAAAATATTACTAGAGGGCCTCTCGACCCTTTTATCTATATAGGTTCTTTTTATCAACATACAAGAGTTAATCGGTTTTCGCCAATCTTTTTCTCTCATTTTCTTTATTAATTTGAAGAAGCCTGAAATTTAAGTTGGCGTAATTGTTTTGCGTGCTGCAAGGTTGTTTCATTAATTTCAACACCACCTGACATGCGAGCTAACTCAAAGATGATTTGATTTTCATCAAGTTCTACAATTGTACTGCTGGCTGGATCAGTTTGTTGTTTTTTCACTAATAAATGCTGATCAGATTGTGCAGCAACTTGTGCTTGGTGGGTAATACATAAGAGCTGGACATGTTGCGCTAAGTCAGCAAGTAGACGTCCCACAACTTCTGCGGTGCCGCCACTAATCCCGACATCAATCTCATCAAACACCAACACTTCGGATTCGGTTTTTTCAGCATTCATGACTTGCATCACGAGTGCAATACGAGAAAGCTCACCACCTGAGGCCACTCGTGCCAAGGGTTGTGGAGGAATACCCTTATTTGCAGTAAATAAAAGTTGAATAAAGCTTAAACCCTCTGCACCTGGTTGTTCTAATGGTTCGAACTTAAACTCGAAGTGTGCTTCTGGTAACGCTAAAGGCTTCACTTGTTCAGTTAATTGTTTAGCAAGCGGAGCGGCAGCTTCACGACGAATATTGTCTAAATGCTGGGCTTTTTCTAAAAACTCCTCATGTGATTTTTCAACTTGCTCTGCCAGTGTTTCAGGGTCTTCAAGTTGATGCAATTGCTCAAGCTCACGTTGCCACGCCTCATACTCTTCTTTAAGTGTTTCCGGTTGAGTCCGGTATTTGCGTCCCAGACGATGAAAAACCTCAAGTTTAGAGTTGAGTTCTTCCATCCGCTCAGGGTCAAAGCTCTGACGGTCAATAAATTGACGCAAGTTCGCTGTTGCATCATCTATTTCACTTTGAGCATTCAGTAAAGAGTTATAAATTTCAGAAAGTTGATCACTACGCCCGGCATGAGATTCTAGACGGCGAATAATCGAAGACATTTCTTGAGTAATATTTTGCTCAGCTTCATCTAAAACATTTAAGCTGTAGCTACAGTCTTGCATGATATGTTCATGATGACTAAGGCGATCAAATTCTTGCTCAATTTCTTTGTAATCGGTTTGGACAACTTCTTCAAGTTCTTCAATTTGATGCTCTAAAGTACCAATACGTTGCAAACGTGTTGCTTGCGCATCTAAGGCTGCTTGATGCAAACGAATCGTGCGTTGCCACATACTATAGGCTTCGCGTACATCATTCGCTTCAACATAGAAATTGTTATAACGATCTAGCCAATGCTTTGGATAAGGCGGTTCAAGAAGCTGTTGCTGGCTGTGTTGGCTATAGAGTTGAACAAGCAAACGGCCTAATTCTTTAAGTTCAGATAAACTGCTTGGGCGGCCATTGACCCATGCTTTACTACGGCCAGTTGCAAAAATAACACGGCGTAAATGAATTTCCCCAGAATCATCATCTAGCTCATGTTCTTGCAGCCATTTAGCTTCAGGACTATGATTTTTATAGGTAAAAACTGCGGTGATGTCCGCTTTGTCCGAACCATAGCGGACATAATTCGTATCGGTACGTTCCCCTAGGCAGGCAGAGAGTGCATCCAGTAATAATGATTTTCCGGCACCTGTTTCGCCTGTTAGAACATTAAATCCTTGTTCTATATCAATAGCCAAATGATCAGCTAATGCAAAATTAATTAAAGTTAAATGTGTGAGCATAAACGCATCCAACGCGCCAAATTATGGGTTAAAGATAGAGAAGTTTTGAATTTGCTACAAGTGATCTATTATTCTAACTGAAATTATAGAACAGCAAGATTGCGGATATTTACAATGAAAAAAACATTAAGCTTACCGAAACCGCCCATAGGGATGATCAACCGTCATAAAAAAAGCAATCCTGCAGAAATGAATAAAATTTTAAATCAACATTTTAATGCATTCAAACAAGCTGCCGCACAAGGAGATTATGCCAAAGCTTATCAACATGTTAAACAAGCTGTTAATTTAGTTCCCAAGCATCCGGGAGCATTATCCGATTTGGCATATACTGAGCTACGCTTACGCCGTTATAACGATGCTTATCAACACTATTTGCAAGCGATTCAGGCAAGTGGTTCTGCTGTAAATACAAATTTATATGATGGATTAACAGAGGTTTGTCATCATTTAAATAAAAAAGAAGAAACAATCAAATTTGGTCATTTGGCAATTTCAACCAAAAAAGAACTCACTCAGAATGAGCCTGTTTCACCTATTCCAGATCATGCGCCGCCTGAGTTTAGTTCAAACCCTCAAGAAAATATTATTTCCTTTTCATTGTTTGGTGCAAACCCTCGTTATTGTGAAACTTCTATTTTAAATACCCAGTTAGCCAAAGAAATATATCCAGAATGGACTTGTCGGTTCTATATAGATGATACGGTGCCAGTACTTGTGCAACAGCGTTTAAAAGAGAAGGGTGCACAAGTGATACAAGTAACGGATGCTCAAAAACAACTATCAGGGCTGTTCTGGCGTTTTTTGGTGATGGATGATCCAACAATTAAACGTTTTCTTATACGTGATGCCGACTCGATTGTGTCGCATCGTGAAAAGGCAGCTGTAGATGCGTGGCTTAAGAGTGATAAATGGTTTCATTTAATGCGAGATAATTACTCTCATACTGAGCTAATTCTGGCGGGGATGTGGGGCGGCTGTACAGGTATTTTTCATAATATTGAAGCACATATCAGAGATTATGTTGCCACAGGACGTTATCTGGATAATCGGGTGATGGATCAGCATTATTTGCGCTATTGTATTTGGCCGACTTTAAAACAGAGTGTGCTGATACACGATAGCCAGCAATTCGATTCAGATGCTATCGATTTTCCAACATACGATCTGGCGTTAATGCAAAACGATAGCGAAAATTTTCATGTAGGAATGAATGACGGTTCACCGGTGGTTGCTACAGCAGTTGCCCATCCAACAGCACAAAGAGTGTGTTGGGTACTCCTCGATGAAAATCAGGTTGAAGTTTGCAGATACGATGCAATTGTGTCGAGTAGTCGAAATTTTGAGATTAACTTACCTCATGCTTTTGCCAAAAAAATTCAGGCCGAGCAGTGGAAATTACAAGTCTATCCGTATGAAAACTGATTGATTAGTTAATTAGGCACAATTAAACTACATTCATCATAATTTATATAAATATGGCATTATCTGGAGAATGTACATGAGTACAAACCAATTTGATCATGTAACGGTCATCAAAAAATCAAACGTTTATTTTGGTGGAGCATGTATCAGCCATACCGTGCAATTTGAAGATGGAACGAAAAAAACACTAGGTGTTATTTTGCCGACTGAGCAAGCCTTAACTTTTGAAACGCATGTCCCTGAGCGTATGGAAATTATTTCAGGTGAATGTCGCGTAACAATTGCGGACAGTAATGAAAGTGAATTGTTCCGTGCAGGCCAATCATTTTACGTGCCTGGCAATAGCGTTTTTAAAATCGAAACTGACGAAGTTCTCGATTATGTGTGCCATTTAGAAGGCTAAGAAATTCCTGTTCAAATCGGGTACACTATGCCCAAAGAAATCCTGTGAAGTTGGCTTTGCAGGATTTTTATTTTTTTGCTCAAACGTTGTTAGAGGTCATGCATGGCAAAACAGGAATATTATTATGGCGTTCATTCAGTGGAGTCATTGCTAGAACTTGAGCCGGAGCGTGTGCTAACCCTGTTTACGTTAAAAGGACGGGATGATCAGCGTTTGCAAAAGATTTTGCAATTGGCAGAGCCTTTTGGAATCAGTGTACAAAAAGCAAGCCGCGATAGTCTTGAAAAACTTGCTGGTCTACCATTTCATCAAGGCGTGGTTGCAGCAGTGCGTCCGCATCCTGTCTTAAATGAGCAAGACCTTGATCAAATCTTAAGTGAAACTCCAGATGCATTGTTGTTAGCATTGGATCAGGTGACAGACCCCCATAACTTAGGGGCTTGTATCCGCACCGCTGCTGCGATGGGCGTGCAAGCAGTTATTGTGCCTCGTGATCGTGCGGCGGGTTTAACGCCAACTGCTCGTAAAGTTGCAGCGGGTGGAGCCGAGAAAGTTAAATTTATTCAAGTCACAAATTTAGCTCGTACATTGGCTCATCTTAAAGAAACAACGCATGTACGTGTGATTGGCACTATGCTTGATGAAAGCGCATTACCACTTCAAAAATGCGATTTTTCTGGTGCTGTTGTGATTGTAATGGGAGCCGAAGATACTGGTCTGCGCCCTATTACACAGGCACAGTGTGATCATAAAGTTTATATTCCTATGGCTGGAAACTTACAGAGTTTAAATGTGAGTGTGGCGACGGGTATGGCACTTTATGAGGCTTGTCGTCAGCGTTCTGAGGTATAATTTAGCTGCCTTTCTAGTTTTTAAGTCATCTTGATATGTCTCCCCGTAAGCAAGGTTATTTCTTTGTATTGGTGACCATGTGCATTTGGGGCGGGTTTACGCTTTTTGCCCGTTTAAATGCACAGTGGCACATCAGTGCTTGGGATATTGCCGCACTGCGCTTCGCTATAGCCTTCTTAATTTTAATGCCTATTTTGATCTATAAAAAAGATCTCGCTTTTTTATGGAGTAAGCATGCGGTTATTTTGGCCTTGATTGGTGGGGTCATTTATTGTCTGACCGTCTATACCGCTTTTCTCTATGCTCCCGCTGCGCACGCTGCAATTTTCCTAAATGGCTGTATCCCAATTTGTACTGCGTTCGCAGCATATATTTTATTTAGGCAGCCATTTGATAAGCATACATGGGCTAGTCTGGCAATCATGATCGCTGCTTTGGCCCTTATGAGCACTTTAATGCTGCAAGGTAATGCTTCTGCTTTTGGAATAGGTGATTTACTCCTTTTTATTAGTGCGATTTGGTGGGGTATTTTCACTGTGTTACTTAAACAGTGGAAACTTTCCGCATGGCACTCAATGGCAAGTGTTGCGATTTGGTCTGCAATTATTTATTTGCCCATCTATGTTTTATTTTTGCCTAAGCATTTTATGGAAGTCAGTCCTGTTCATTTAGCTATACAAGGCATTTTCCATGGTGTGTTTGTCGTTATTATTGCAACTTTGACTTATGTAGCTGCAATTCAGCGTTTAGGTGCTTTTAAAACAGGAAGTATCGTCACTTTGGCACCTTTTATTGCAGCAATATTGGCTGTGCCATTGTTGGGTGAGACACTGAGTTCATCGATTGTTGTAGGTTTGGTTGGAATGGGAGTGGGTGCCTTACAACCTTGGCGATGGTTTCGACCAGATAGCTTGGCACAAAAAATTAAACAGCAAAATGAGCCAGATTAGTCTGTACGTTTCAAATAACTTTGATGTAAAGGCTCTAATTGTTGATGTAAATGTTCGAGTAATCCGTCATTAAACACAATGTCATTGGCAAGTTCGCGTTTTCGCTCACGTGGCATTTGCGCCGCAATAATTTTCTGGATTTGTTCTTGGTTTTGTCCATCGCGTTGGCTGGCACGCTGAATTTGAGTTTGTTCACTCGCATCAACTAATAATGTGTGATTAACCAATTCATGCTGGTTGGTTTCAAAGAGCAAAGGTGAAACTAAAATCACATAAGCACTACGCGGGTTTTGTAATTGTTGAATAATAGATTGGCGAATTGCAGGATGAGTAATTTGCTCAAGTGTGTGGCGCGCTTGCGGATTTTGAAAAATATACTCGCGTAGGGCACGGCGGTCTAAGCTCCCGTCTGGTTGAAGTACCCAGTCTCCAAAAGTTTGTTGAATTTTTTGGAGGGCAGGTTGGCCTTTTTCAACCACTTCGCGAGCAACAATGTCAGCATCGACAACTTGTATTCCTTGGGATTCAAACCATTGTGTTGCAGCAGATTTTCCGCTACCAATACCACCTGTGACTCCCAGAATAAAAGCCATCTTAACCTCCCAAATAGATTTTCATAATCTGGTCACCCCATAAAAAGGCAACCCAGCCTGCAATGGCAATATACGGCCCAAAGGCAAAGGGCTGATTGTCATTGCGTAATTTTAGTAAAATGATGCCAATAATTGCACCCAATAAAGATGACAATAGCACAATTAATGGCAGCATCAATGGCCCCATCCATGCACCTAATGCCGCAAGCAACTTAAAGTCGCCGTAGCCCATGCCTTCTTTACCTGTGATTACTTTAAATAGGTAATACACAATCCATAGGCATAAAAAACCAATTAAGTAACCCCAAATGGCTAAAGTGGGTGTGGTGTAAATGCTAAAGGTATTAATGCCTAAACCAAGTGCTGCTAAAGGCAGGGTAAAACGGTCGGGTAGCAGCTGAGTATCAAAATCAATAAATGTTAGAGCAATCAGGACCCAAGTCAGTACTAGTCCAAAAAGCATTTGTATGGTTGGGCCAAACACCATGACCACAACCAGTGAACATGCCATTGTTAATAGTTCGATGGCTGGGTAGCGCATGCTAATTGCATGCTCACAATGCCCACATTTACCTTTTAAAACCAACCAACTTATGACAGGAATATTTTGATACCAACGGATGGTTTGATGACACTCTGGGCATGAGGAAGCAGGCTTACTTAATGTCAGTTTTTCATGGTCAATAATGGGCTGTTCAGGATCGAGTAACATTTGACATTCTTGCTGCCAATCTTGTTCCATCATTTTTGGAGTGCGATAAATCACCACATTCAAAAAGCTACCAATACACAGGCTCAATAGTGCAACTGCAATATAAAGTGCAGTTAAGTTTTGAATAAAATAAGCAATCATTTCTTGCATTATACAACTGAGCCCATTTGGAAAATTGGAAGATACATAGCAATAACCAGACCGCCTACCAGTACCCCTAAAATTGCCATAATTAAAGGTTCCATCATTGAAGTTAAGCCATCAACGGCATTATCAACTTCATTTTCATAGTAGGTAGCCACTTTATCGAGCATGCTGTCTAGTGCACCAGATTCTTCACCAATTGCGACCATTTGTATAGCCATAGATGGAAAACGATTTGAAACGCGCATCGCAAATTGGAGTTGTTGACCTGTTGCAACATCTTCACGAATTTTCATTACAGCTTGTTCATAAATAACATTATTGGTTGCACCTGCTGTTGATTCAAGTGCATCAATGAGCGGAACACCTGCTGCAAAAGTGGTGGCTAAAGTACGGCTGTAGCGGGCAATAATCGCCTTGTAAACAAGATCACCAAAGATAGGCAACTTAAGCGTGAGTTTGTCTAAACCATTACGGAATTTTTTACTGCGCTTTTTAGCTTCCATAAAAGCAGCAATAATTGCACCAATCACAATAATCATAATGAACCAGTATTCCTGCATCCATTTCGACATATTGACAACCATTTGTGTAAAAGCAGGCAAATCTGCGCCAAAGGAAGAAAACAGGTCTTGAAAGACGGGAACAACTTTAACCATCAAAATAATAGTAACGATCACTGCTACCACAACAACCGTTGCAGGGTATTTCATGGCCTTTTTGATTTTCTGCTTAAGCAATTCACTTTTTTCTTTGTAAATTGCCACACGGTCTAGCATGGTTTCAAGTGCACCAGATTGTTCGCCGGACTCTACAAGAGAGCAAAACAATTTGTCGAAGTGCTGAGGATACTTTCTTAAAGCTGATGCAAAAGTACTACCACCTTCAACTTCGCCTTTAATACCGAGTACCACCTCGCGCATCGCTGGGTTTTCTAAACCTTCCGCCACAATTTCAAAGCCTTGTACCAGTGGCACACCAGCTTTCATCATAGTTGCAAGTTGTCGGGTAAAAATCGTGATATCGAGCGTTGATACTTTTTTCTTGAATAGACCCTCAAGAATATTTTTACGCTTTTCCCGAATATTACGGACAGTTACCCCTTGTTTGCGTAGGGTGACTTTGGCTAAAGCCATATTTTTAGCCGGAAGTTCTCCCTTAATTTTTACGCCCTTACGATCAACCCCTTCATAAGCAAAAGTCGGCATCAATTGTGCCTTTTTGACAGTCATGACATTATCCTTATTTTAAATTGTCTTTTATTCACTGGTCACGCGGTTGACTTCTTGTAAAGAAGTAACACCTTGCATGACTTTCTTTAAACCTGAGCAACGTAGATTACTAAACCCCAATTTTTCAGAAGCAGCAGCGATTTCTAAAGCGTTGCCATCTTCCATAATAATCTTGGAAATCTCAGGTGTGACTTTCATTACTTCATAAATACCAACTCGACCTTTATAACCCTCACGACATTCAGGACAACCGACGGGTTGAAAAACTTGAAAATCGGGATGTGTTAGATCTTGTTCGGTAAAACCCATTTCCAATAGGCTTTGTTTAGGAATGTCACTAGGTACTTTACATTGAGGGCATAATCGACGTGCCAAACGTTGAGCAATGACCAGATTGACTGATGTCGCAATATTAAAAGATGGAACTCCCATATTGCGTAGACGAGTAAGTGTTTCAGGAGCACTGTTGGTATGGAGTGTGGACATCACCATATGACCCGTCTGAGCCGCCTTAATCGCGATTTCAGCTGTTTCTAAATCACGAATCTCACCGACCATAATAATGTCAGGATCCTGACGTAAAAATGATTTAAGCGCAGCCGAAAAAGTAAGACCTACTTTAGGGTTGACGTTAACCTGATTAATCCCTTCAAGGTTAATTTCCACTGGATCTTCAGCAGTAGAAATATTAGAACTTTCAGTATTTAAAATGTTGAGGCCCGTATATAAAGATACTGTTTTACCAGAACCTGTAGGGCCAGTAATTAAAAGCATACCTTGTGGTTTATCTAATGCTTCCATAAAGAGTGATTTTTGCTCTTCTTCATATCCTAGAGCATCAATTCCCAGCATTGCACTCGATGGATCAAGAATACGCAGAACTAGCTTTTCACCAAATAAGGTCGGAAGAGAGTTCACACGAAAATCAATTGCTTTAGTTTTCGATAGCTTGAGTTTGATACGGCCATCTTGAGGAACACGTTTCTCGGAAATATCCATTTGAGACATGACTTTTAAACGTGAAGCCAACCGAGTGGCGAGTTGCAAAGGTGGATTTGCAATCTGGCGCAAGACTCCATCGACCCGATAACGGACGCGATACGATTTCTCATACGGTTCGAAATGCAAGTCTGAAGCCCCCATACGAATCGCATCTATTAATAACTTGTTCACATATTTAACAATAGGTGCTTCATCACCCTGAGGAGTGTCATCATCCTCTTCTGGGGCGGTTGAAGTATCAAGATCTACATCAAGATCAAACTCTTCATCACTAAACTCGAAACTGCTTTCTTCCGTAAATTGTTGTGCCAGAATTTTCTCAAGTTTATGGTGCTCAACAATAACCGCTTCAACCATAAGCTTGCTGTTGAAGCGGATAGCATCAATCGCTTCAATATTGCTTGGGTTACTGGTTGCAACATATAAAATCTGTCCTCTTTGTACGAGAGGCAAGACCCGATGTTTTAAAATCAGTTTCTGGTCGACCAAATCTTTAGGAATCTGGCTGGTATCGTAAACATCCAGATCAAAATATGGTTCAGCAAATTCAATAGAAATTGTTTCAGCTAATAAAGAAGGGGAGAGATGAACCTCTTCAATCAGGTACGCAACCGTATCCCGTTTAGCTCTTTTTGCTGCATCTAATGCTGTTTGCATGGTCGCTGCCGACACATGTTTTTCTTCGACTAATCGTCGAAAAAACCCCGAAAATTTTGGAGATGTATGACTGACTGACATCTGCCTACCTGTGCTCATATGTTTATAATTGGTATATAAAAAATTATACTTTTGTTATCTAAAATTACTACCTGAGAAAATGATGCTCTCGTCTTGATCCGATTGTTAAAACTTGAACCAGTCGAAGTTTTTATTCATTAATTTTTAAAAGCTAAGGCTTTAGGCTCAATAAACTTTTATTACTGTTTTCAAATAGTAGAAAAGATATGAGCAATCCTGTTAAAGAAAAGTATCTGAAATTTGTGGAAATGCGTGTAGAATGTGCTGCATTTTTGATGAAAGGTGAGCCGTATGTCGGGTTCGACGATTACGCCTTGGGTAGTTGGCAACTGGAAAATGAACCCAATGCGTGCCAATGCCAAACAACTTATAGAAGAATTTAAACAACTATTGCAACAAAACCAAATTGCAGATGAAAGCTGCCATGTCGGGGTTGCTCCAGTTTCTATTGCACTTGCAATGGTACAAACACAATTGCAAGATGCTGCAAGAACAGTATATACAGTTGCACAGGATGTATCGCGTGTAGCAGGTACAGGCGCCTATACGGGTGAAGTCAGTGCAGAATTATTAAAAGATAGCGAAATTAATTTTGTATTGGTGGGTCACTCTGAACGCCGTGATTTATTAGGTGATAACGTTGAAATTTTGAAGGCAAAACTCCAAAACTCTTTAAATGCAGGCTTAACTGTCATTTATTGTGTGGGGGAAAGTCTCGAACAGCGTGAACAAGATTTGGCAGAGCAGGTTGTATTGCAACAAATCTGTGATATAGCTCCTATAGTGACCGCAGAGCAATGGCAAAAGCAAATTGTAATTGCTTATGAGCCAATCTGGGCAATTGGTACAGGTAAAACTGCTTCACCACAAGATGCGCAGGCTATGCATGCTAAAATCCGTGAAGGTTTAAGTCAGATTACCTCTGCGGGTCCAGACATTGCTATTTTATATGGCGGTAGTGTAAAAGCTGAAAATGCAGTCGAGTTGGCAGCATGTCCAGATATTAATGGCGCTTTGGTTGGAGGTGCATCGTTAAATGCAGCATCTTTTTACCAAATCGTACAAGCCTTTGCACAAAGTAAATAACGAGGATAGGGTATGCACTCTTTTGTACTGATCGTACATATTATTTTAGCGGTACTGATGATTGGCTTGATTCTAGTGCAACACGGTAAAGGTGCGGATGCGGGTGCCTCTTTTGGCGGCGGCGGAGCAGCCACTGTATTTGGCGCATCGGGTTCAGCTAACTTCCTTACTCGCCTTACTGCTGTCTTAACGGCCTTGTTTTTTGTGACTAGTTTAACCCTAGCTGTTTTTGCGAAAAAGCAAACTACAGAGGCTTATAGTCTAAAAACCGTACAAACTACTGCACCAACACCAAGCACATTGCCTGAAACTTCGCCAACTGCACCAAAAACGAGTCAATAATTCGAAATAAGGCTTTCCTTTTGTGGTGGGAAGCACTAGAATGCGTCCCACAAGCTGCGGTGGTGGTGGAATTGGTAGACACGCTACCTTGAGGTGGTAGTGCCTTCGGGCGTGGGGGTTCAAGTCCCCCCTTCCGCACCAGCTTTTAACCAGAAAGTTGATGCGTGTGGTTTGTTTTTGTTGCGGGATGGAGCAGTCTGGTAGCTCGTCGGGCTCATAACCCGAAGGTCGTTGGTTCAAATCCAGCTCCCGCTACCA